>CALHWA010000001.1 GCA_938036845.1 uncultured Candidatus Saccharibacteria bacterium
TAGTGAATTGCTCGGTGAGAAAAAATGGAGCGAGGCGTGTGTGGCACTAGGCTGTAGGATACGGATGGTTGTATAGTGCATAGTATTGATAAGCATGTGCGTTATATTGTATGGCTGATGCGTAAGTTTGATGATGGTGTAAGCCGCCCCTCAGGCTGTGCGGATGAGCTAGGTAAGTGTAGGGTAGTGTGTGAATATGTGCGTATTGTGTTCATAATTAATCTACAAATAGATTGTAATATAGCTTACTATCTTGCTTGTAATATACAAGTGATGCGATGAATTAAGGGCTCGTGGCGAGAATTAAATACGAGGATGATGGGAGGCTTATGGGTGAACGATATGCGACTACCCGATATGCCATTATATGAATATTTTTTGCCACAATTCATAAAGTAGTAATCTTTGTGAGTGAGATAGGTAGGCTTATGAGGAGAAGCAGCTATACTAAGGAGGGTATATCACTTGCAATTTGCAACCAAAATGTATTATGTATTTCTGCCATGTATCATTTTTTGTGAGAGGCTCTACCTCTGTATACCCATGGTGTTGTGGTAGTAATCGACGAAGGTGCCAGTTTTTGCGGCAAGCATTATTTCTTGTTTGAGCAAATCTTTTTCGTGGGCAATGGTGGTGCGATAGTCATCGCTCACGGCAGCGTGCGGGTCGGCGCAGGCGCCCCAAAAGAGCAGTTCGACGAGCAGCGGCAAGAGCTGCCAGCTGCTGTCTGTTGGGCTATAAATGTATTGATTGCCTTGGAGTGGATCGCGCTGCTTATCAAGCAAGCCAGCCGATTCTAACCGCGCTAAGCGATCGGCCAAAATATTGCTGGCAATGCGCTCGTCGCGTGCAAACTCGCGAAAGTAGCAGCGCCCAAAGAGCAGCACGTCACGCATGATAAGGAGTGTCCATTTGTCGCCAAAAAGGTCGAGGCTGTAGCTAATGGGGCAGGCTGAGCGTTTGTGAGCTGTTCGTGTCATGCCTTTAGCGTAGCATCAAGGCTTGCGTTTTGCAAGTTTGTGGTGTGGGCGGGGAGCGAAGTAATGTTACCAGGCTTTGCTATAACAAAAAGCACTTACTATAGTAGTAAGTGCTTTCGCGCCAGCGCACCTTACAGACCGACATGGTGCACTGGCAAATAGACCGAAATGGTGGGCAATAGAGGATTCGAACCTCTCACCTCTTCAACGTCAATGAAGCGCTCTAGCCAAATGAGCTAATCGCCCGACACGTGTATTGTAGCAGAAGATGTAGGGGAGGGCAAGGGTAGATGAGGTAGATACCAAGACTGCTGTTCATTACCCCCTCTCCTTATCACTTCATCCGATGGAGTGGCAAGAGAGGGGGTAACGTTGAGGCCAATCGGGGTATTTGCACCCACCCCCACTCTCGTTATACAATAGATGGTAAGTGCTGACGGGGCCTCACCAGCCTCCCGAGCTTCGTGGGCTGTCGTGATGTGCGAGAACGTTGCGTCATGAGTGCTTGGCGGTAAGCGCCAAGAAGTCCGGTGGAACCGCCGTTTGCGTGCAAGCGGCCCGAGACATGCGAGATTGGTCGGATGGACATATCCGTGCCAGGACGCATGTTTTTATTTTTATCAAAATAATTTATATACAAGGAGGAGCGAGTCGGCTTTTAACTGCCAGTGTGCAGCAGAGAAGTTGATGAGCAAACAAAGCAATGAATAGCGAGCAGCAAGCAATGCGCCATAGCTTGGCGCACATCATGGCGCAAGCCGTCCAGCATTTGTGGCCACAGGCGAAGTTTGGCGTGGGGCCAGCTATCGATCAGGGGTTCTATTATGACATTGACCTTGGTGATGTGACGATATCTGAGGCGGATTTTGGCAAAATCGAGAAGGAGATGCGGCGTATTATTGCGCGCGATCTACCCTTTACACGCCGCGATGTGCCGGTAGATGAGGCGATTGCTTGGGCGAAGGAGACAGATCAGCCATATAAAGTTGAGTTGCTCAATGACCTGAAGCGCTCGGGGACAACTATTGCCAAAGAATTGGCTGGAGAGGCCCTTGGTAGCGCTGCAGAAGGTGAGAGTAAGGTAAAGACGGTATCACTCTACTCTCAGGGCGATTACACCGATCTGTGCCGCGGCGGGCACGTGGAGAGTACAGGTAAGGTGGGGGCTTTCAAGTTGCTGCGTGTGGCTGGTGCGTACTGGCGAGGCGACGAGACCCGGCCGCAGATGCAGCGGCTCTATGGTGTGGCCTTTGCAACACAAGCGGAGCTTGATAGCTACCTACAGATGCGCGAAGAAGCCAAAAAGCGCGACCACCGTAAGCTCGGTAAAGAGCTTGACCTCTACACAATGTCACCCCTGGTGGGGGTCGGCTTGCCACTCTTTACCCCGCGCGGCACGATCTTGCGCGATAAAGCAGCCCAGCTCTCTAACCAGCTGCGTGAGAAATACGGCTTTGCCAAAGTCTGGACGCCGCACATTACCAAGAAAGATTTGTATGAGACGAGTGGGCACTGGGCGAAGTTTGGTGATGAACTCTTTCTCGTGACGAGCCAAGAGACGAGCGACAAGATGGCCCTCAAGCCGATGAACTGCCCGCATCACACGCAGATTTTTGCTAGTCAGCCACGGAGCTACCGTGATATGCCGGTGCGCTACCTAGAGACAACGACCGACTACCGCGACGAAAAAACTGGCGAGCTGGGCGGCCTGAGCCGGGTGCGCTCACTGACGCAGGATGATAGCCATGTGTTTTGCCGGCCGGATCAGATCGAGCAGGAGATGAGTAATTTGTTGGCCTGTGCCGAGGAGTTGTACCACATTGTGGGGATGAAGCTGCGTGTCCGCCTGAGCTATCGCGATGAGGGCGAGGGCTACCTTGGGGCACCAGAATTGTGGCAATCGGCCCAGGCTCAGCTCAAGGCAGCTGTGATGGCTAAGCAGCTGGACTATTTCGAGCAGGAGGGTGAGGCAGCCTTTTATGGGCCGAAGATCGACTTCATGGCGACGGATGCGATTGGCCGTGAACACCAGGTAGCGACGGTGCAGCTCGACTTCGTCCAGCCTGAGCGCTTTGGCCTCGAATATACCGATGAAGCGGGTGAGATGGCTCGGCCAGTGATGATTCATAGCGCGCTGCTGGGCTCGATTGAGCGCTTCCTGAGCGTCTTTATTGAGCACACCGCGGGGTGGTTCCCCTTCTGGATCGCGCCCGAGCAAGTCCGCATTCTCACCATTAACAACACCGTGGAAGACTATGTTGATGAAATAACATCGGTGCTCAAAACAGTGGTACTGATGCGTCCTATAAAATACAACGAGGTAAGATACACAACAGATATGCGCAACGAATCGCTCGGCAAAAAGATCCGCGAAGCTACTGTTGTAAAAATTCCGGTGCAGATTATCGTTGGCCCACGCGACAAAGCCAACCGCCAGGTAAGTGTGCGTACCCAGCAGGGCGAGACGACGGTGCCGCTGGATGAGCTAGCGGCGTACCTAGAGGGGCTAAGCTAATGCGCCGTCTGCGTATTGCTGTGGATGTCGACGACGTGCTGGCGGAGAATGCCGCTGGCATTGTCGCCTTTAGCAACCAGCGCTGGGGGACGAACCTGACGGTCGATGACTACGATGAGCACTGGGCCAAGATGTGGCAGGTGGATAATGCTGAAGTGGAGCGTCGCACTGCCGAGATTGTGAGCACGAGCCTAAGCGCGGGCTATGGGCACATTGGCGGTGCGCTGGAGGTGCTGGAGCATTTGGCACAACACCATCATCTGATGATTGCAACGTCACGCTGCCTACAAGTAAAGGGTGATACAATAGCCTGGATCGACGAGCATTTTCCAGGTATCTTTGCGAGCACGGCGGTTTATTTCTCGGGTATTTGGGATGAGTTAACTAATGATTCGCACCGTGCCACGAAGGCAGAGTTGATGACGCAAATCAACGCCGATGTGCTGATCGACGACCAGCTCAAGCACTGCCAAGCGGTGGCAGCACATGGCCGCAATGCGCTGCTCTTTGGCGATTACGCCTGGAACCAAGCCGCAACGCTGCCAGCTGGGGTGGTGCGCTGCGCAAATTGGTACGAAGTGGAGGTGGCAATTGAGCGACTTGACAGTGATGAGCCTGCGTGATGCCGTCTACAAGCTGATGGCACAGCTGCCAGATGATACAGTGACGACCTATGGCGACTTGGCGGCTTTTGCTGGCCACCCATACGCCGCACGGCGAGTGGGGGAGATTGCTCATGGTGGGCCGGAGGAGCTGCCCTGGCATAGACTTGTAAATTGCAAGGGAGGCCTTGCGGTCGGCTTTCCGGGTGGGCAGGCAGTGCAGCGGCAATTGCTCGAGCACGATGGGATCCAGTGTGATGATTCGTACCGTGTGGTCGATTTTGCACAGCGTCGCTGGCGGCCACTTACCGCGCCTCAGAATGATATGAGGAGTAGCTCGCATGCATACAAAAAATAACATATCACCCACTCTGCCGCTTATCGCCATCGTTGGGCCGACTGCCAGTGGCAAGACCAGCCTGGCGATTCGCCTTGCCAAGCAGTACGATGGTGAGATTATCTGTGCCGATTCGCGCACCATCTACAAGGGCATGGATATTGGCACTGCCAAGCCATCGCCGGATGAGCAAGCTCTCGTGCCACACTGGGGGTTGGATCTGGTGGAGCCGGGCCAGCGCTTTACAGTAGTGGATTTCCAGCGCTATGCTAATCGACAAATTGCGGCTATTCGCCAGCGTGGGCGCATCCCGTTTCTTGTTGGTGGGACGGGCCTATATGTCGATGCAGTGTTGTATAAATTTCAAT
>CALHWA010000002.1 GCA_938036845.1 uncultured Candidatus Saccharibacteria bacterium
ATCTCCGGAGGTTATCTCCAGAGATATTTGCTTGAGGAGCTCTTGACCGCTAAATATAAAGTAAACCCCAAAACGGGAGGCAACCATGACAAAAACTACTGCATTCAAAAATCAGTACGCCGATTCGCGCGATTCCATGACAAATCTGCTGTTTCGAAAATGGACAATCGCAATTATTCTTTCGCTTGGTGCTGAGACCAAGCGTTATTCCATGCTACACCGCTCTCTTCCGGGCGTGACTCAAAAAGTGCTCACCGAGCACCTCAAGCAGCTAGAGCGCGCCGGCATCGTCCGGTGCTTCGCCCCAACTCAGCTCCTCCCAATCAGTCTTTGTCAGTGTGTACACCCTCCATTTTACTGCTTCACCTGCAACTTCACCTTGCTCGATTCCCGCGTACTGGTAGCCAAGCCTCTCGAGCGCACTCCAGCTGCGGATATTTTGCGCGTATGCTTTTGCCTCAATTATTGCAAAACCACCTTCAGAAAACGCCCAATTGCAAGCTGCTTGCTTGGCAGAACTCCCAAGGCCTTGACCCCAGTTTTTCGGATTGCCAATCAGCGTACAGAATGCCCCCGCTGTGACGCCGTATTTGTGGCTAAGTTTTCTTATCTCGTTAAGCTCAATATTGCCAACGATTTCGCCATCACGCTCAATCATCCAGCTATACCGATCGTCATCATCAAGCATATTTTGGAGATGCGCTGCCTCGTCTTCCTCGGTCATGTGCGAAAAATCCGCACCCAAATACTGCGTCACCTCTGGCTGGCGAATCCATTGAATGGTAATCGGCGCATAAGCCGGGTTTGGCGCTACCAAGCGCAGCGTCTGGATTTGGCTGGAGGATGGTATGGTGATGGTGCGTGTGTACATGCTTGTCATTATAGTTTAGCCCTATACTTTGTTATAATAAAGCATATGCATAAACCATTACGCGGTGTTAACCTGGGTGGGTGGCTGGTGCTTGAGCGCTGGATGACGCCATCGGTCTTTGCGGGCACCGATGCGAGCAACGAGCATCAGCTGATGATGCAACCAGATGGCCCAGAGCGCATTGCCAAGCACCGGCAGGAATTTATGACCGAAGCAGACTTTGCCTGGCTGCATGCGCACGGTATCGAGGCGCTGCGTGTGCCGGTTGGTTACTGGGTGCTGGAAAGCCAGGATGGTTACCTCGAGGCTACCAAGCAGCTGGACTGGTGCTTTGCAATGGCAAAAAAATACCATATGCGTGTCTTGCTTGATTTACACGCAGCGCCTGGCGCACAGAACTTGGGCGACCACAGTGGGAGTGGCAACCGCATGCCACAGACGGGGTGGTATCAGGCCAAAAATCGCCGTGCAACCCGCCGCATCCTCAGGCAGCTTGCCGAACGCTATGGTACAAGCCCGCAGCTCTGGGGGATTGAGCTGCTGAACGAGCCCTTTACCAAAAACTGGCTGCAGCACTGGCTGCTGCGGCTATGGTCGCGCCGTACAACTGGCCGGTTGCTCCGCAATGTGCTAGCCACAACGCGCATTATTATCAGTGATGCCTACCAGCTGCCGCGGTGGCGCCGGGCGCAGCCCCGTGATTGGCTCGATATTCACCACTACCAGTGCTTTGGGGCGGCCAACTTGGCGCTGGTGGATTATGACCAGCACGCGAGTATTGTGGATGAATTTACCCACATGCACCAGTCGTTGCAGCGCCCAACCATCATTGGTGAGTGGAGCGCGATTTTGCCGCCTGCTATTGCCATGACTCCGCCGACCATCACCGCCTACATTCTGGCCCAGCAAACAGCTTTTGCCAGCGCCGATGCACACTTTTTCTGGAGTTATAAAACCGAATCAAACGATGGCTGGAACTACCGTTGGCTGGTAGAGCAGGGTATTATGCCATAGGAACTAGGCTGAGTTCCTGGGTGGGTAATCTCGCCTGGAAATGGATATTATCTTGTGCTTGTTGCCTTGGATGTGACCGAAGCATTTGTGTTGGATCAAGAGGCATACCACACTCATCGCGCTGATGCGCGGGTTGCAGTTGATGGTTTTTCGTTTGATAGTAATCATCAATAATGAGGATGAGAGGCGCTGAGCGATCGAGTATCCCTTCCAGCTATCCGCCAAATCATGTATAATAAATCGAGTACGACAGCCAAGAAACGGAGGAAATGAAGAAGTATGGCAATGGGCATGAACCAAATGAAGATGCTTAATGACTTGCGCAAGGCGCAGAAGGCACTAGCGAAGGAGATTGTGGAGGTTGAGGCAGGCGATGGTGCGGTGATTGTGCAGATCACTGGAGAGCTGAAGATTAAGAGTGTGAAGATCGACCCAACTAAGGTAGACCTGGATAACATCCACCAGCTGGAGCACTGGATCGAGATTGCAATCCGCGACGGTATGGCCAAGGCGCAAGAGATTGCTGCCAAGAAAATGCAGCCACTGATGGGTGGGCTTGGCAACCTCGGGTTCTAGCTAGTATGGCAGATATTCTGCCTCAGGCTCTGCAGCGGGCGATAGATGAGCTAGGGCGCTTGCCAGGGGTAGGTGCACGCACGGCGGAGCGCTATGCGTACTTTTTGCTGCGAGCCGATGGACGGACGAGCCAGGGGATTGCCCAGGCCATTACACAGCTCCACACTGCTGTTGCAACTTGCCCAGTCACTTTTGCTCTGATGGATCCTGACCAAGATGTTTCACCACTCTATAGCAGCCCAGAGCGCAATCGTAAGCAGATTGCTGTGGTGGAGGAGCCGCTCGACATCGTGGCGCTGGAGCGCACTGGCCACTATAAGGGGACGTACCACGTGCTGGGCGGCGTTATCTCACCGATTGATGGGGTAGGGCCAGAGCAGCTGCACATCCCCGAGCTGCTGGAGCGGATTACTCATGATGCAGTAGAAGAGGTGATCATTGCTACCAATGCAAGTGTGGAGGGCGAGTCGACCGCGCTCTTCTTGCAGCGGCACATTGCCGAGGCGGGCCTAACGGTACGGATGACACGCCTAGCACGTGGCATCCCCGTTGGCGTTGACCTTGAATATGCCGACCAAATAACCCTCGGCCACGCGCTCGAGGGGCGGCGCGCGGTGTAATTGCTGTAATAGACTTTTGACCTTGTATCTCAATAGCCTTGTAATATCTGCTGTAGCGATATTAGAGAATTATCGAGAAAGCGCCCAAGTGATGTAGCGGAGATTATCAAAGACGCTATTCCAGTGTTTCGTTGGGATGCGTGGGTCGTGCTCTGCGGTTGTTTCGAGTAACGTCATGAATGGTTGGAGGTCGAAGGGGAGAAAGCGCAAATAGAGCTGCGCAGTTTCACGTGTTGGATTATCGAGGTATTGGTAGCGAATCCAGCTATGAACTTTGTCTGTATCGCCACATTTCTTAAGAAAATCTAGATAGTTCTTTTGGTTGAGATACATACCTGAAGCGGTGTTGGTGTCATTCTTCATTTGTGTGGTAGCATGTACTCTATCCCAAATAGCGTGGCGTATAGGCTCAAGGTTGATTGCTGTATCAGGGTGCTTCTCATTATATTTGAGTAGTGCATCGAGTACACCATGTGCCTTGAAATCAACTTTATCGCTAATGATCGATTGCTGAGCTAGTGCAATATAACGCTGACGAACTGTCTCGTCGAAAGCAATGCGCCCAGTGTTGAGCTTATTAACGACGAAATCATCGAAGTCCTGTTCTAAGAAAGGCGCATCGTGCTCATCTATCACATACTGACGGACGCGCTCTTGCCTGTGGCCCGTTGGATCTTGCTTGTATTGGATAAAATAAGTGTCGGCAATGGCACGAATATAGGGATTAACGAGATATTGCTCGAGCTCGCATGCTTTATCAAACTTCTTGGCATAGAGGAATGTGTTGATCTCAGATAGAAGCTTTTTCTCAATGCCGTATGTGTTCGTGCTTACCTGTATATCGCGCGTACGCTCCTCTGGCGAAAGTGGCACTATTATATCTTGGCTTGGCAGGGGTGGTACAGAGCCAATGGTAGTGGTATATATGGTAGATCGATAAAAGCTAGCCAGTGCAATAAGTCGCTCATAGTCCTCGTCGGAGCCGCTTGCATTATAGACCTGCAAGATGCTATAGAAAGCATGATATAGTGGCAGCAAGGTCTGTGGCTTGCTACGCAGTATTGGATTGGCAAATGCTTTGGTAAATGTATCACGTCGCTGAGAGGTCATATCATCAACAAGGGACCGTAAGCGCTCTAAGCATTCAGTGAGCTGAGCTTGGCGTAGAGTAGGATCTTTTTTCTTATCATAGCGAAGATGAATGCATTGTGTGACTAATTCATTGAGCGAGTCTTCTGGATCAATATTTTCAGTTTTATAGGTAAGCGCTGCCACACCAGACTTATCACGTTGGAGTTGCAGTGTTGTCGCGCGCTGTGTGGTTGTCTCGGGCTCGAGAAGACGCCAGACTTCTTTTTTAATCTCGGGCATCGCCTTGGCGAGGTCATCTACATTAGGAGTCATTGCCTGGAGGTCGTGTAGAAGTTGCTGGGCGAAGCGTTTGCTTTCTTCTCGCGGGATTTTGCTAGTACAGTTGGCAGGATCGAAAAAAACATCACGTTGAAGCTGAGCGAGTGAGATGACAATGTGAGCGACGTTATGCGCACCGTGTTTGATATCATCACTCTTGAATATGCCATTTTCGAGCAGCTCAGTAATGGAGTCGGGTGTGAGAAATAGCTTGCGATAGTATGAAATATAAATTTTGAGAAGGTCTTTTAGTCGTTCTTTGAGAGGTGGAAGACCAGGTGTAGCGTCGTGAGAAGATTGAGACATAATAGAAATTATTGTAAACATATAACAGTGATATGTCAAGAAATTTATAACAACTTACCACTGTATTTTCTTTTAATAGGTTGCTGAAGCAATAGTTACCCTTACTAATAGCTCTGGTGGTTTACGCAGTGTTTGCTATACTAAAACAATGGCAAAATCAAAGAAATGGACGAAAAAGCTAACGCGCTGGGCGCAGAGTAACCGCTTGGGGCTGATGAGTGCTGCGTTAGTACTTGTGCTGGTGGGTGGTGTGTATATCGCGTGGCAACGTGGCATGTTGACGAAGCTTATCAAAACACCACAAGATACTGCGAATGTAGCGCTCACGAGCCAAGATAACACTTTGCCCGCCTGGATGCCAGATACCGTCAAGCGCTGGCAGGGCGAGATTACCAAGCAGGCTCGGCAGTATAATATTTCGCCGCAGCTGGTGGCGATTATTATGACGCTAGAATCCGGCGGGTACCCCAAGGCGCACAGTGGTGTGGCCAGTGGTTTGATGCAGGTGACGGATAGCACAGGTAAGGAGATTGCGGCTAAATTCGTGAAGCCGGTGCGCACGAACTATGATTTATTTGATCCAGCAACGAGCATCGCCTTTGGCGCGGCCTACCTAGCGCATTTACGCGATCAGCTGTGCGTGCCGCTCGGTAATCTATCCGAGAATGAGTGCGTTGAGCTTGTTGCTGCTGGCTACAATGGTGGCCCGGGTGCAGCGGGCAACTTATACCGTGGCCGCGGGCTAGAAGCGATCGAGACCCTCAGCTACAGCCGCGACGCCATGAACCTATGGCGCGAGCGGGTAAGCAACAGCAGCCCCACCTATACACGCTGGTTTGAGCGTGGCGGCAAGAAGCTGGTAGAGAAGGCGCAGGCAGGCAACTAAGGAGCGTTAGTGTTGATATAAAACCCTGGTATTTTGCTTGGTTATCTCTTTGTATCCATTTCTCTAGGGGTGGCTGATTCTTCTTTTTTATATGAAGGGAGAGGAAAGCCGTGCCAGTATATCGTTCGTGCGGTGTCTATGAAACCTTTTGTTCTTTCGGCTAGCTCTAGAAATTTTGCGCCGAATTTTTGCTGCAAGGTTGCTGTCTGATCACTCTCGTGTGCTTGACTAATCTCACTCGCGCTTGGTCTGTTCTCGTAGTCTGTCATAGAATCCTCCGCACTAGTACTTCTAAAACTACCGTACCATATCTCTATGATGCTATGCAAATAATAATAGACTCCGCCTACTATATTCATCACAATTCGTCCTTGCTTAACTACGACCCTGCGACTTATACACCAAGCCATAAATCACCGCATCATACCTCGCGCCTATCGGCAAATTCTGCTACACTAAAGAAGATGTTTGACGAAGCGATACGCGCGATCCAACGCGCAGACAAAATTATTATTATCCAAGCCGAAAACCCCGATGGCGACAGTGTTGGCAGCAGCCTCGCGCTGGAGGAAATCCTGGGCGATATGGGCAAGCAGGTGACGCTCTATTGCCCGGTGGCAGTGCCTAAATATTTGCGGTATATCCGCGGCTGGGATCGCATTACTGATGAATTTGACAGCAGTGCTGAGCTGGCGATTATTGTTGATACCAGTGCAGATATCTTGCTTAGTAAGGTGCTCGAAGCACCGAGTGCTCGCGCCTTCCTCACGACGCATCCAGTGCTCGTGCTAGACCACCACGCGATGGAGAGTACCTTGAGCTTTGACCATACACTTATCAATCAAGACGTGGTGGCGACTGGCGAGCTCATCTACAATCTTGCGCAGCATGCTCAGTGGGCGATCAACCCACAGGCAGCAGAGAACCTCCTCATCGCAATCATGAGTGACAGCCTGGGCCTCACAACGCAAAACACCACAGCCGACTCCATCCAGACCGTCGCAGAGCTGACCAGGCTGGGCGCAAGCAATGCCGCCATCGAGGTGCGCCGCCGCGACTTTATGAAAAAAGCGCCAGAGATCCTTCGCTACAAAGGGCGTTTGATCGAGCGGATCGAGTATATGCTGGATGGCCGCTTGGCACTTATCCACATCCCGTGGGAGGAAATCCAGGAATATAGCGACCAATACAACCCTAGCATGCTTGTATTAGACGAGATGCGCTTGGTGGAAGGAGTGGACGTGGCGATTGCGATCAAGACCTACCCCGATGGCAAGCTGACTGGCAAGATCCGCAGCAATGCACCAGTGGCGGCGATGATCGCTGGGTACTTTGGTGGCGGCGGCCATGCCTATGCAGCAGGCTGGCGGATGTATGAGGATTACCAGCTGGCAATGCGTGAGATCGTCGAGGCAGCCAGCCGGGCCTTCGTTGAGTATGATGAGAGCGAGGCAGCTCATGGCGATTAAGTTTGCCAATACACTGACCCGTCACCTTGATACATTTGTACCGCTCCAGCCTGGCAAGGTGTCGCTCTACACCTGTGGGCCAACAGTGTATAACTATTTGCATGTTGGCAACTGGGCGGCGTATATCTACTGGGATATCCTGGTGCGCATGCTTCAGGCGGAGGGCTATGAGGTGGAGCGTGTAATGAACATCACCGATGTCGGCCACCTGACAAGTGATGCCGATGAAGGTGAAGACAAGCTCGAGAAGGGTGCGCGCCGCGAGGGTAAGACTGCTTGGCAGATTGCTAAATTTTACGCTGATGACTTCATCCGCGGGATGAACGCGTTGCACTTAACGCCGCCGAGCCAGCTGGCCCGTGCTACCGACTATATCGACGAGCAAGTCCAGCTTGCCATTACTCTCAAGCGTAAGGGGCACACCTATCAGACGAGCGATGGGATTTATTTTGACACCAGCACCTTCCCAGCCTATGCAGACTTTGCCCGGCTCGATCTGCGAGCCTTGCGGGCGGGGGCACGGATTGGCCCCAATAGCGAGAAGCGCCACGCGAGCGACTTTGCCCTGTGGAAGTTCTCGCCAACTGGCATCAAGCGCGACATGGAGTGGCCCACGCCACCGGAGCTGCTCGACCAGCCACCAACAGACGGCACCCCAGTGATGGGCTTCCCGGGGTGGCACTTG
>CALHWA010000003.1 GCA_938036845.1 uncultured Candidatus Saccharibacteria bacterium
TGCAGTTGGCAAGCAATCTCTCTAGGTATATCAACTTCGTCTTCATACCAGTAAAAAATCAGCCATTACGACTGATTTTTTACTTTACCAGATAGAAAGGAGATGCTACTCAAGAGCTAAGTTTTGAGATTTAGGCTCTTAGCCATCCCACACCAGCACTATCTATTCTACGCTTTGTGCTGCTGAATATACTCGCGGATACTCAAAGCAGCCGTTGCACCTTCGCCCACCGCTGTAGCAATCTGCATCGTTGCGCCACTACGCACATCGCCACTGGCAAAGACGCCAGGCATCGTCGTCTCAAGATGTTCATTGGTAATAATCAGCCCCCGCTCATCGAGCTGAACGGGCGTACCCTGCAAAAAGCCCGTGTTTGGCTTAAGACCAACAAAGACAAACACCCCATCACAGGCGAAGGTAGTTGGCTGGCCATTACTGATAGCTGCAACACCAGTCACTTTGCCGTCCTCTGCTATAATTTCGGTCGATTCGGTATGAAGATGAACGCTAATTTGTCCTCGCTCGATAAAGGGCTGCAGGTCGGTCTGGAGGATCTCACTCGCTTTGATTGTGCTCCGCACCAGGAGGTCAATATGCTCTGCAAAGCGAGTCAAGAACATCGCCTCTTGCAAGCCAGAGTTGCCGCCACCGATCACCACCAATCGCTTGCCTTTATAAAACGCACCGTCGCAGGTGGCACAGTAGTGTACGCCGCGACCATACAATGCATCTTCGCCAGGGATACCAAGCTTGTTATATGCACTACCAGTGGCAATCAACACCGCATGGGCACGCACATCCTGCCCATCAACTGTCACAATCGTATCATTGCCATCTTTGCGGAGGCTCGACACCTCACCCAGCTCAATCTGCGCCCCAAAGCGCTCTGCCTGGCGCTGGAGCTGCTCGGCGAGGTCGAGGCCTGCTACGCCGTCAGCAAAACCTGGGTAGTTATCGATCTTATCGGTAATCGCTGCGAGACCACCAATCACTGCTTTTTCATACAGCACCGTCTGCAGGTTCTCACGCGTTGTATACACCGCGGCAGCCAGGGCACTTGGCCCTGCGCCGATCATGACAACGTCGTAGACTGGTGTCTGGGTTGGTTTATTGTTATTGGTAGTGTTGTCCATAGTTGCCCCCTCCTTGGCCTTCTTGGTATGCCTTCAATAGTTCTGAAGTATCGATCGTAGCTGGCTTTGGCACTGCCATCACGACAAACTTCAGTGGTGTATTGGCAGGAATGTCATTGCCTTGACCCTTCTCGCCGTATGCTTTGTCGGAAGGGATGGTTAGCTCACGCACTCCACCAAGGCGCATCCCCTTGATGCCTTCCTTCCAGCCAGTAATGACGCTCGCACTCTTGAGCCCACCCTCAACGGCAAATGGTGCATCAAGCTTACCGTCTTTGATAGATTGGTCAAATACCTTGCCTTTTGGGTTCCAGCCAATGTAGTAGGCCGCAAATGCCGTATTGTCCTTGATCTCCTCACCATCGCCAACCACCAGATCTTCGCTAGAGAGCTCCTTCACGCTATCCCGATCAAACTCACCAACTCGGCTCGTATATTGGCTAAAGGTTGGGTAATATTTGTTTGACAACTCTTGTGCTTGAGCAGCTGTCTTGGCTTGGTAGTCCTTCATGAGTTTCTGGTATTTTTCTTGCGCCTTTTGCGCTTTGGCTTGGTCATTTTTGTAATTCTCCGAGGCAAGAATCATTGCCGCAAATGACCCCAGCGTCCCGACAATCGTCGCGACCAAAATAACAATAATAATCCAGCGTTGTGTCTTAGTTGTTGCCATAACTCCTCTTGTTTCATCGACTAATCTATCTTGCCCAGTATAGCACACTTGCCAGTATGACTGCTAGATAACAGAGGTCGAGACGATAAATGCTGTCTAGTTTTTGCTATATATTCCTTGTTAATCCTGTCACTCTCTACCACCTGGCGCTGCGCGGAAACAACACGCGAACAACCGTCGGCCAACACACCTCTTGCAATGACGATTTTTCTCAGTATACTAAAAAGCGATGAACCGTCTCCACACCTTATTTTCACCTCTGCTTGCCCGCCTGGCTATTGGCGGTACTGCCACCTTGCAGCCAACGTCAGTCGAGAAGCTCGATGGTGCTCTCACACCCAATATGCGCGCCCTGCGCCTGGCGATGAGCATTGCCGATCAGCTCATTTCAATGGGCACACCAGCCCAAAATGTCGTCCATATGGCGCTGAGCATTACCGATACATACTGCACCCGCAAGGTGCACATCGACGTAATTTCGTCGCAGCTTATTCTATCGCAAGATCGAGGTAACGATTACGAACCACTGACGCTTCTGCGCACCATTCCACCGCGCGAGATCAACTACCAACATATGCAATGCCTCCAAACCCTGGCCGCTACTATTGCCGAGGGAGCGCTCACTCTCGATGCTGCCGAGCGCGAGCTCGATGCTATCCTTGCCAAGCCACGACGCTATCCACCTTGGGTAATTTATCTGGCAGGTGGTGGACTCAGTGCTGGCTCGGCCTTGCTCTATACAGCGTCGCTACCAGTGATTTTTGCCACCTTTGTGATGGGTGTGACGATTATGTGGCTGCTAGGCCGCTTAAATCGCATTGCTCTTCCTGTGTTCTTTACTCAAATCATCGCAGCAAGCGTTATTACATTGGTTGCAACCATCATCACGTGGCTTGCCACCAACCATTATCTCGATGTTCTTGGTATCATCAACCCAACCATCATAACCGTTAGCGGTATTGTGCTCTTGGTGGCAGGGATGATGATCGTTGGTGCTTTCCAAGATGCGATCGACGAATATTATGTAACGGCGACAGGCCGGCTCCTTAAGGTGGCGATGATGACAATGGGCGTAGTGATCGGTGTGATGATTGGCCTGTATACAGCGCGGCGTTTTGGGATTGAATTTGTTGCCACGCCCGATCAGTTGCAGCTGACCGGCACGATGTATCAGTATATCGGAGCAGCTGCTATTGCTGCCACCTTTGCTCTCGGCAACCACACTCAGCCAGTCGGCATCATCCTAGCTGGTGCAACTGGCGTGCTTGGCTATGATATATACCTCGCCATTACTGGCTGGAGCATGTCTGCTATTGCAGCCAGTGCGGCAGCAGGCTTGGTAATTGGCTTTATTGCGACAACCGCTTCCCGTTTGTGGCATATGCCCAGCCTTGCCATCGTCAATGCCGGAATCGTTCCACTTGTGCCAGGCGTCACGCTCTACAATGGGCTCATGGGCGTCGTAACAACTGGCTCAAGCGAGGCAGGTCTGCTGGTGCGTGCTGTCCTCATCGCTATTGCCATTGCGGCTGGTGCATCATTTGGCGTGCTGATTGGTCGGCCCACGCGGCGGAGCTTCCTCCGCCTACGCAATCGCCTACCACAGCGTCGCTTACATCAACCTCATTCGCCAAAGTCCACGCCCTGAAACAGCACATGCTGCTCAGGTGCAAACACTGTCCGGATGATCGAACGGACACGCTCAGCACTCAGCGTTGCTTGGCTGCTTGATAGCGTCAAGCGAAATGTCGTGGTTTGGTGCGATGCATCAGGGGTCGCTTTGTAAATACTCAGCGGCGTGAGATCGCGAATCGTCACATCTGGGTATGTTTCGCTGGCTCGAGTCATAGCGCTCGAGACTGCTTGCATGAGTTCATCATAGGTAACCTCTGTACTTGTTTGGATCGAGATATCGCGGGCGGTAGTAGGGTAGCGACTCATTGGCTGGTAGTGTACCACCGTATCGCGCCATATCTGCTCCATCACATCAAGGCGAAGTGACGCCGCTGCAGTATAATCAGGGAGCTTGAAATGCTTCACTACTGCCGGGCGCAGCTCACCAAGCACACCAATAAGCTGTCGCTCGGGCTGACCCGTCGTCTCACTACTTTCCACCCAGATATGAGCCGAGCGATTGATGTCAAAAGGTGCATACACTGGATCATCTTGAGCTGCTGCGACTGGCGTATACATGAGGGTCAGGCCGCTATCACGCGCCAGTTGGTCTAGCGTTGCTCGCACCCGGTAAAAGGCGGCACCAGCGTGTGGCTTTTTGCTACTATACACAAGATCAATCAGTGATTGTTCAGCTGGCAGGCCATCCTCACCCATTTGTGCCTTGGTGTGGCCCTTGCCGATTTCGAACAGCATAAATTCGCTGTGCCCTGCCTTGATATTAGCGTGGACTTTATCGAGCAAA
>CALHWA010000004.1 GCA_938036845.1 uncultured Candidatus Saccharibacteria bacterium
CGTCGATCATGCGGTCGATACTCTGTGCTGCACTATTAGTGTGCAAGGTGGCAAACACCAAGTGGCCTGTCTCGGCAATGGTGATAGCAGCACTAATCGTCTCAAGATCGCGCATCTCACCAATCAGCACCACGTCTGGGTCTTGGCGCAGGCTAGAGCGCAGCGCAGCGCTAAAGGAGTAGGTATCATAGTGCACTTCGCGCTGCACGACCACCGAGCGTTTACTCTTGTGAGTGAACTCAATCGGGTCTTCAATGGTGATGATGTGGTGCGACTTCTCAGTGTTGATCTTATCAATCAAAGCAGCTAGCGTGGTAGACTTACCACTACCAGTTGGTCCCGTCACCAGCACCAGGCCGCGCGGGAAGTCAGCAAAAGTCATGACGACGGGCGGCATACCGAGCTCGGTCACAGATTTGATTTCATTCGGGATTAAGCGCAGCGCAGCCGCCAAGTTGCCCCGCTCATGAAAGGCATTAACCCGGAAGCGTCCAAGATTACCAAAGGCAAAGCTAAAGTCAAACTCTTTATCCTTCATCAGCACCTGCTGCTGGTCTTGGTCGAGAATAGCAAAAACAAGCCGCTCCACCTGTGCTTCGTCCAGCGGGCCAAAGCCCGCCACAGGAGTCAGTGCACCATCAATGCGCAGCATGGGGGGTAACCCCACCTGAATGTGCAAGTCTGAGGCGCGGCGGCGCACCACATCCTCGAGCAGGACTTCTATGCGTAATTCTCTATTTTCCATGGTAGTTATTGGTTCCTTTCTTATGCTATGTCTGATGTGACACGGTTGACTTCCTCCAGGGTGGTAATCCCTTGCAGCGCCTTGAGGTAGCCATCTTGGCGCATCGTGATCATCCCTTGCTCGATGGCTTTCTTCTGGATCTCGGTACTCGACGCTCGAGCGGTAATGAGCTGCTGGATCTCCTCTGTCACTTCCATCACCTCAAAGAGTCCGGCTCGGCCGCTGTAGCCCCGTGGTGTGTTGGCCGTGTCGCGCCCACGCACTAAGCGGTAGGATTTTTGACCAGCTAGCGGTAAGTCACTATAGCCAAGGTCGGCCGAGATTTTGGCTGCCTCGGCCTTGGTCTTGGGCAGGAGGTGCCCGACAGTGCTGAGGATCATCTCTGTCTCGAGCGGGTTAGACCAGTAATTCTCGTGCTGCGGCCCGATGCGGCGTACCAGGCGCTGGCCAATGATGGTATTAACGGTGCTAGCGATAAGAAATGGCTCGATATGCATATCGAGCAAGCGCGGCAACACTCCCGCTGCCGAATTGGTGTGGAGCGTACTAAAGACAAGGTGACCCGTCAATGCTGCCTGAACGGCGAGGTTGGCCGTCTCGTTGTCGCGGATCTCCCCCACCATCACCACATCAGGGTCTTGGCGGAGAATACTGCGCAGACCATTAGCAAAGGTAAGGCCAACGTCACTATTGACCTGGATCTGGTTGACTCCCTCCATTTTGTATTCCACGGGGTCTTCCAATGTGACGATGTTAATGGTATCGTCCTTGATTTCTTTAATCAGTGCATAGAGACTGGTCGACTTACCACTACCGGTCGGGCCACTGGTGAGAATCATCCCATTGGGGCGGTGGATCCCCTGGCGGATGAGCCGGAGGGCGCGCCCAGCATAGCCCATCTGCTCGAGTTCGAAGGATGTGCCAGTCTTATCTAGCAAGCGGATCACCACCTGCTCACCCCACACCACTGGGCTAATGGCAATACGGAGGTCAACTTCCTTATCTGCCACCTTGACGGCAAACTGCCCATCCTGCGGGATACGGTGCTCATCGATCTTGAGCTCAGACAGGATCTTGATCCGGCTCACCAGTGCTGGCTCGATACTTTTGGGTAGTTGCATAACTTCGCGCAGCACACCATCGACGCGGCAGCGAATCTTAAGCGACTTCTCGAGCGGCTCGATGTGGATATCGCTCGCACGGCTCTTTACGGCGTATTCAAGGATAGTACTTAGGGCTCGGCTAATTGGTGAGTCTTGGACGATTGTCTTGATATCGCCCCGAGCTTCAGCGGCTGCCTCGGCCTGCGACACTTGGGCTGCCACATTGACGCTACTGAGGTCGGTGCGGTACTGCTCGAGCACATGACGCACCCCAGCCTCCGACGCCATAAAGACCTTGAGTGGGCGCTGGACGCGGTTGGCAAGGTAGTCGACCGCTTGGACGTTGTTGGCATCAATCATCGCCACCGCCAAGCGGTTCTGCACCTCGGCTAGTGGTACTGCCATGAAACGCTCGGCAATGTCCGACGGCAAAAGCGTGAGGATGTCTTGGTCGACAATTGTATTAGTGAGATTGACATACGGCACACCCGACACATGGGCAATCGCTCGGGTAAGCAACTCGTTATCGATCGCTGACTCATCAGTTAGCACAGTCAATAGTGGTCGGCCACTTTCGCGTGCCAGCTTAGTAGCATCATCAAGGCGCTGGCGCGTGATCAGCCCTTCGTCGACGAGGAGTGTAGTGAGTTTTTCTTGCATATCACTTGTCATCAGTGCCACACGCTACCTCTGTTATTTCTGCTGCGATTGCCCAATGATCGTCTCGACCGCTGGGTTGATCGCCTCCTTGTTAAATACTGCACTGTCTGGCTCATCAATCGTATCCGAGAGCTTCTCGACTGTCTCTACCTTGGTGCCACGCTGCGGCATTTGCAAGAATGGGATACTGCTCGCCACAAAAAACGCCACCACTACTGATATACTAGCGATCAAGATAATCATTGCGATGTCGGTCTTCTTCATGGTTTGATGTCCTTTTTCTTTAGCTCGATGGTTTTGGCTGGCGAGTAGTAGGCGTGGGCCGAGATCTTCATGGCGACTTTGCTATCAGTCCGCTCAATGGTCATGCGGTCGATCTCAATCACGCGGATGGAGCGCTCGAAGCGCTGCAAAAGCTCGCGCAGAGCGTTGGGGTTGCTGGCCGATACCTCCATGGTGAAGTGAATGGACTGCAAGTTGCCATTGCTGGCGGCGGCACCAGTGCTATTTGATGACTCGCTGTCGTCCGTTTGGTCGATATTAAGCGAATCGAGTGACACTCCTGCCACACCATTGACCAGCTTAGACTGGAGCGAAGCCCCCAACGCGAGAGCGTTATCCTCCGCTGGCAGAGCATCAAGCACCACCTGGAGAGCCTTCTCATCGTTGTTGATGCGGCTGGCATTGAGGTGTGAGTTGGTCTCCAGTACCTTCAGCTCACCGCGTAGCTTTTCGACTGCGTCGTTGTTGTTCTTGAGTACGGCAGCGGTATTATTCTTCTCGCCAAGCACCCGCTCCTTGAAGATAATTTGCTGCACCAAAAACCACGATATCACCAGTGCGAAACCCACAATCACCGAGGCTCCAGCCACCCAGAGGAACATTACTCGGCTGGACTGCTCAATCTGTTGGCGCTTGTGGATGGCGGCGTCTTTCTTACTCATTTAGTTCTTCTCCTTGTTGGTCGCCTTGGGCGTAAAGAGGCTATCGGGCACATGCAAGCGCGAGTCGGTCACATTAGTACTACCAGTTGGGGCTTCAATGCGCAGATTCTTAGAGCTATTAGCGAGAAGTTCCTTGGGGTAGGTAAAGGTCAGCTTGAAGCGCAGCACCTTAGCTCCACTGGCGTCCTCGCCATAGCTGGTATCACTCACAGTGACATCGTCAGCCAGCTTGACGGTCTGGACACGGTTATCGCCATCGGTGTAACTCAGCTTGGTGTTGAGGATCATTTTCTTGAGTTTGTCTGTCGCCTCAAAGCTGTTGGCTGCCGACCCCTCAATAGAGAGCTTCGTCTCAGACGGATCGAGACTGACGGTCGACATCTTCACATCATTGGGCGCAGCAGGATTGATGGCACTGAGCACATCGAAGATACGCGAGTCGATGCTCTTGTCCTTGTGCATCGAGGAGAGCTGAGCTAGTTGGTTTTGGATGGTGACAATCTGATTGGCATCTTTAACACTGCTAATCTTGCCGTACTGGTCTTTGATCTCGTTGTCGGTCAGCCATTCGCGGGCACTCTGCGTACCAACATACACCACCAGCAGCGCCACCGCTGCGCCAGCGATGATGCTCACGAGAATGGAGAGCGATATCACACCATTGCGCATGCGCTGGGCATGCAGGTATTCGCGCTTGACATCAGGAATGAGGTTAATCTCTATCATGCGTCGTTCCTCCGTTTTGCCAGGCCAACAGCTGTAGCAAACTCTGGTGCGACGTTAGCCAATTGCTCTTGGCTCGTCTGCGGCATATGGATACCGTGCCAGGGGTTACCAGGGGCGGTCGAGACCTCTACTTTGGCCGCAACATACTCGCTGAGGTGCGGGATCATCTCGCCAAAGCCCGTCAGTGTAATACTCGACACCTGGGCGCTAGCGTAGCGCGTCTGGAAGAATTTGATTGATTTGATAAGCTCGCTCGCAAAGTTATCCAGCGCCCCCTCAATAGCACGCACCACCTGCCCATCGAGCTTATCCTCCGCCAGACCAAACTTGAGAATGAACTGCCGAGCTTGGTCCTCCTGAACGCTGAGGTTTTGTACTGCCGACTTGACGAAGCTGCTGACACCAGACGGAATAGTCCGAACGAGGCGCGGTGCTCCACCGTAGATAATGGCGAGGTCAGTCGAGAGTTCACCAATGTCGATGAGCATCACTGCGGCGCCATTTGCCGCTTGCTGCGGCGGTGCAAAGGCCCGCACCATGGCAATCGGGTCGGGCTCGATGGCAATCACATTCAGTCCGAGACCCTCGATAAACTCAAGCTGATCCTCACTATATCCCTTCGATACACTGCTAATCAGCACCTCTTGCTGATCGCTCGCGTGGAGCGACGACCCCAGCAGCACCCAATCTACCTTGGCATCATCCGCCATCGGCACATATTGGTCAATCTGGTATTTCATCGTGGCGCGCAACTCGGCATCGGAAACTTGCGGCACATCGACCACTGTTGTAAAGGTCTTGTTGGAAGGGAGGCCAATCGCAACATTCTTCGTCTTGATACCACTCTGACCCACGGCAGTCATAATAACTTCGCCCAGGCGACGGCGCGACTCTGGTGCATCGCTGCTAGTAATACGGCGGTCAACGGGCGCATAGCCATGTGCTACGAGCTCCCACTCGTCGCCAGCTGGTGCTAGCTGCAAAACCCGCACGGCATTGGTACCGATATCGAGTGCAAAGAAATCGCCCGACCCTTTTTGAAACTTCATACTCATCTATTATACATAAGCGACATTGGTTTAGGCAAGAGGGTTGGTGGAGGAAAATATCGATAGTTGACATCTCTCTCATTGTCTGATATATATGAGGTCATTATGAAATTCTTTGATCGGTCCTCTCGAGAACCAAATACCACCCCCCATGAATTAAGTGATACGCCACGCGGTGGCCGGACACGACGAGCGCTTGCAGCTGCGGCAGATCAGCTTGCAGAGGAGCAACGGAGGCACGAAAAAGAAATGCTCGAATATGAGCGCGAGGCTCAGCTCTCTCGGGAAATGCGCAGAGAATTCCTGGAGCGTTCTGGGGCATACCCTGCATCACCCGACCTATACGCACTATGGCTCTATGCTTATCTAGAGCAGGGCAACAAGATTACTTGTCCAAGAGATTATCCTTTCTCACGCGGACAACTCGAGAAAGACGAGATAACTACACAGCAGTCGCTTGTCTCGATTGGGCCAAATGGTGTAGTATTTGAGGACAAAGAAGTGTCGTATTACGACCAAAATGTTGTCTGGGTACCAACGAAAAGCTGTGAGGGAAACTTGATTCCAGCAGGCTATGGTTCTCAGGCACTGACTATTATGTATTTACCTGATCTTGTCAAGCTAGACACTCGCTCTACTTCTGGTAGTAGGCACCCAGGATCGGAGTACGGTCACTCGAAACTGCTTACTCTGAAGCTCGACGAGTCATCACCAACTGGCCTTCGCGCTTCAACAAATGAGCCAACTACCATCGAGTCCTATACCGATATAACCGACATGATCATGGGATTCACTGGTAACTTCGATCCAGCAGCGATACGCCAAAAGCTAAAAGATGCCAAGAACCGGCCCGGCCAGGAGTTGGAGCAACTATAACTCACGCTTTGCTATATTGAGTCTGGTATATTCTACTGCAATAAAGGAGCGGCTCCTAGCCTGCTCCTTTTCTTGTGGCCTGTAGCTAATCATCATAGCTAAAACCGCGGTGCAGCCTCTGTTGTGGTGGCGGTGGTGATGGGCAGGTCGTTGTTTTTGTTATAGCGCGAGCCCCACATGAAGACGTCGGCACGTTGGTTGAGTACCTCAGCAGCTTCGGCGAGGTTATCCTTCTCGGCGCCAAAGGTGCGGCGCAGTTGGAGCTGGCGCGCCATGATGGTGCCGTTGATGGTGAGCTTTTCTTTGCAGGTCTCGGCAGTGAGCCCATTGAAGTACGCACCAACGTGACGGATCTCGTCGCAGGTGGAGATGACTCCCCCGCTGCCACCGGTTGGCTGGGCAATCAGCCACGCATTCACTTCTTTAACATTATGCCGAACAACGATATTCTTAGCCTTAATGACGAGCTGCGAAAGCTTGGTAGCATCATCTACTGTAGTGGCACCATACTTGAGGTCACCATCAATCGTCACTGTGCCGCTTGCTTCCACCACCAGTGTACTACTACCTGGCAGTGTACCGTGAATGGTGGCATCGCCATTGACAGTGCGCACATTGTGGCCGGCAAAGCTCCCGACATCAATCGATGTACCAGCCGCTGTACCCCGGCCAAAGCTTGGTACCTTCACATTGCTCGGTGGTGCCCAGCGACCAGCTGGCGTAGCGGTATTAGCAAAGGCAAGGCTATCCTTCGAGCGGTCATAATCACCACCATACCCCCGCCGGCCAGATAATACACCACCAGTGGCTGATAGGATTTTGCCACCATTTTGCGGTGCCATCATGCCATACTCAGCCCAACTGCCATACATGTTACCATCCTTAGCCGTCTTGAGAGTAACGATTTGTGCATCGCCATTACCACTCGCCGCACCAATGCCGTTACCAACGCGCAAGTCGCCACCCCAGATCTGCACCCATGGTAGCTTCGTCACCGTTACGCAGGCGGGCGAGGAAATACGACGCTCATTGCCGTCGGTGTGTTTATAGTTATAATCTTTAATAGCAACAATGCGGCAGATCATATCCCCTACCTTGGCATCGGCAGCGTTGATATCTTTGGTGTCATTCAGGCGCGTGTGGCTGTCGAGATATTTTTTGTTCTCACGAAAGGTGGGCTCGCTGGTGCAGTCGATCGGCTGCTTGCCGCGCAGCCAGGTGCAGGCTGTGTCGCTGCCACTGTAGCTACCCAGGGCATAGGGATAGCCCACTGCCGCCCCACGGTCGAAGATGCTGCTCAAGCTGCCAAGGAACTGCTGGCGGTGCTGCCCCCGCACGATGAATTGATAAGCCGCGGCTTCGCTCTCGCTGCGGTCTTTGTCGAGGCTTGCACCAGTGTTGTGGATGGATTCGTCGATCCGACTGGGCGCAATGTTCCCACCCTCCAGCGTGGCAAGCTTCTTGCCGTCGATCGTGGCCGATGGATAGAGCTCAAAGTCTGAGTGCACACTAGCACACGCCGGGTCGCTGCGCCGCCACGCTGGGTCACCAGCAATGCCAGGTGACCACGATATCCGTTGACAGAGTGTGCGGCCAACGTCGCTCGTTTGGATGCGATAACTCGTAAAGCGGTCAGTCATGCCGCCACTCGGATACACCGTATAAAAGAGCTGTCCAGACTGGCCCGTCACATTGCGCGCGAGGCTATGCCCACCACTGTAATTATTAGCAAAGCCAGTACCATCCATCCCCACGGACACGGTTGCACTGTTGGGACCATTGTTGCGGAGATCATGCGCCCAGTAGATTTGTTCACCCGGAAAGGCTCGGACGGATTTTTGCATATTTTGCGTGCCAGGCCACTGCTTGCCCACATAGCTTTGGCCATTAATCGTCCAGGGTGGGATGCGCCGCGTGATCGTCACATTAACATCGCTCGTACCACAGGCAATGTTCTCGCTAGCAGCCAGGGTACGCCCGCCATCGGTTGAGATACAGCTATACAGGCCAATTCCCACCGTACGCGACTGCCCCACCGGAATGTCAAACTGGCCAATGTCGAGCTGTGCCCGCACTTCGCCACCCTGGCTGGTGTATTGGTTTTGGCCACTGACGCGCCCACGGTACATCACGCTCGACTGGACGTTCTTGATACGGCTATTGCGGTTGTAGTTCCAATTCATGTTGCGGTCGAGGTGCATCGAGCTAATGTCGAAGGGACCCGAGCGGTTACCCGAGTAGCCCGAGCCACGGATGACAATATCGACGAGGCCTGTCTGATTGTGGTCGATCGAGATACCCGACTTATAATAATTCCGCTCGCCAGGCTGCGAAAACCACACTACTGCACAGGGACTGCCACTGCGACAGAGCTCGGGCAACTTCGCCTCTACCTCATTGTTGGGCCGAGCTGCCACCAGCCCGCCCAGCGCCGCACTTACCCCCACAGCGCACAGCAGCCCCATCAGGCCAGCACGCACCAGTGATTGGCGGCAAAAGTGTACAAATGTCATGCTTATGATTATAGCAAAGTTACGGCGATTGTGCACTGTGTTCATGACGCAAGGCAGAGACATCGCCATATATTCTTATATAGCTCATAAATATCGTTAGCTCTCCCTCCTCACCACTTCATCCGATGGAGTGTGAAAACCGGTCGTAATGAC
>CALHWA010000005.1 GCA_938036845.1 uncultured Candidatus Saccharibacteria bacterium
CCAGCTCGAAATGACGATCGCCGAAGCTTACCGACTCATCAAGCAACGTCGCCTGGCGCGGCGTTTCGAGGCAGCGGCCGAGCGCCGAGCTCGGGCAATTCGCCGCTACTGTTGGCAACCTACCACGCAATTCTTTGAGGATTATGCCATTACTACTGGTCAGACCACGGGGCGACTAACGCTCGCCGCGGTGACGCCACTATATGTGGGAATTGCAACCGATGAGCAAGCTGCAGCGGTGGCGCAGCGGCTCGAGCAAGACTTCTTGCAACCTGGCGGGCTTCTCTCAACGCTCATTACTAATGGTCAGCAGTGGGATGCCCCCAACGGCTGGGCGCCGCTGCAGTGGTTTGCCATTGTGGGGCTGCGCAATTACGGCTATGACACACTGGCAGCAACCATTCGCGATCGCTGGCTTGCCACCAATGAAGCTGTCTTTGCCAACAAGCGCAAAATGGTCGAGAAGTATGATGTTGTCACCACCAGTGCGGGCGGCGGCGGGGAATACCCCTTGCAAGATGGCTTTGGTTGGACGAATGGGGTGTACGCAGCACTCAAGGATGAGCAGCTCGGAGTAGCGCAGCAGTAGCCTGGAGAGGTAAGATGCTCCGAGTTTTTGTCACTACTTAACGCCTGTATCCTTCCAAGATACGACGAATAGCTAAGAGCCTCTTGTTAAGTTGCCTAGGCTTTTCGCTTGGTAAAACGAGTCACAAATATTTTTCAGCCTGCTATACGTTATCCTTTGACACGTGCTGAGCTACCTCATCTGGCAAAAATCCCTTCTCGTGTTGGAAGTTTGCCTGCCACTGATAGCCTTTGCCATAGCCGAGCTCCTTCATAAGTTTAGTGGGAGCATTGCGCAGATGGAGTGGCACTGGTGTATCGGCATAGCGACTAGCAAGAGCCTCTGCCTCGTGCATGAGGTCGGTGATCTCGCGCGATTTAGCCGAGCGGGCAAGCGCTGTAGCACAGTGGTAGAGATTGTAGCGGGCCTCAGGCAAGCCAACCCGTTCCACCGCTTGGAAGGTTGCGACCGCTAGAGATAACGCACCATTACCCGCCAGCCCGATGTCCTCACTGGCGAATACCACCATGCGCCTGGCAATGAACTTTGGGTCTTCGCCAGCGTCGATCATTCGGCTCAGATAATAAAGGGTGGCGCGGACATCGCTACCCCGCATCGACTTGATGAAGGCCGAAATCACATCATAGTGCATCTCGCCTTGCTTGTCGTAGCCAGGGAGCTTCTTTTGGGCAGCAGCTGTAACGGTATCGGGCGTCACTGTCTCAGCGAGACTCAGGGCAAGCTCAAGGTTACCGAGCGCCACTCGGGCATCGCCGCCTGATAACTCGGCGAGATAATCGAGCGCCTCTGGCGTGACGTGCTCTGTCTTGCCTAGGGTAGTGATGGCGCGCTGGAGAATAGCGTGAATTTCGTCTTTGCTTAGCGGTTGCAAGACGAGTACGCGCATCCGGCTCAGTAGTGGTGTAATAACCTCAAAGCTTGGATTCTCAGTCGTCGCACCGATCAACGTAATCAGCCCCGACTCAACATGAGGCAAAAAAGCGTCTTGCTGCGCCTTATTAAAGCGATGAATTTCATCAACAAAGAGAACAGTACGCAGGCCAAGATTCCAATTTTGCCGGGCATGCTGGATGACTCGCTCGACGTCCTTCTTGCCACTGGTGACGGCACTGAGCTCGATAAACTCAGCCTCCACCTCGCGAGCAATAATCCGCGCCAGCGTCGTCTTGCCTGTACCTGGTGGCCCCCAAAAGATGAGGCTCACGGGCTGCTTCTTCGTGACAATTTGGCGCAAAATCTCGGCATCGCCCAGCAAGTGTGTCTGGCCTATTACGGCATCGAGCGACTGTGGGCGTAGCCGCTCGGCCAGCGGTTGGCGTGATGACGATGACGAATCTGGCTCAGGCATAGCTACGTCTAGTATACCGGAAATAGACTGGCACGTCGAAGGGCTGCCAGTTTCGGTAATCAAATTATATCTGATCTGATACCCAGCTACCTATTGCGAGATAGCAAGACGGCCCCATCTCGCTATTTTGCCACAATGTGGTATGATAAAAGCAATAAGCTAGTCCAAAGGAGGAATATGGAATATATCATTATCGGCATCATCGTGGCGACGATTGTCTTCATGCTGAGCGGGATTCGGGTGGTGAACCAATACCAGCGCGGTGTGGTGCTAACGCTTGGGCGCTTCTCGGGTCAGCGCGCACCAGGCCTACGCGTAGTAGTGCCAATCTTTCAGACAATTATGATGGTCGATGTCCGCTCGACGCCGATCGATGTGCCAAAGCAAGAGGTTATTACGAAAGATAACGTGACAGTTGGTGTGGACGCTGTGGTGTACTTCCGTGTCATTAATGCACCAAAGGCCGTCCTCGAGACGACGAACTATATTTACGCTACCAGCCAGTTTGCTCAGGCAGCGCTGCGTGATGTGACAGGTAACATTGATATGGACGACCTGCTTGCCAAGCGAGAAGAGCTCAGCCAGCAGATCAAAGAGATTGTCGATGCTGAGACTGACAAGTGGGGGATTGACGTTGAGAACGTGAAGATTCAGAACATCGAGTTGCCAGGCGATATGAAGCGCGCTATGGCTAAGCAAGCCGAAGCCGAGCGTGAGCGCCGGGCCAACATCATCAATGCCGATGGTGAAAAAGCCGCTGCAGAGACCCTTGCAGAGGCTGCTCAGATTCTTGCTAACACCCCGGGCGCAATCAACCTGCGTACGCTCACGACACTTGAGCGCATTAGTGCCGAGCCAAGCCAGAAGACGATGATCCTCTTCCCCGCAGAATTAACAGAGGTACTGCGGGGTA
>CALHWA010000006.1 GCA_938036845.1 uncultured Candidatus Saccharibacteria bacterium
TCCGATCTGATAGCGTAGACCACTACACCCCCGAGCAACTTCCCACTAGCTACGACGCTATGCGCAGTGCTATCATCGAAGCGGCCCAGGCGAGTGGTGAGCTGCAGCCCCTGACTGAGGCGGAGATGGAGCGGCGCGCGCAGCAGGAGGCAAAGGTTGAGCATCTCTTGCGAGAAGCAAGACGGGCTGAGATTTATGCACAAAACCTGTCTGTGGAAGAGACCTGCGCTGCGCTGCAAAAGCTAGAGCAAAAAACAGTGCCGACTTTTGGCTTTTTGCATAGTCCACAGGGGGATATGGTTGCAATTGACCACTCTCGGTTTGGCTCGATGGATCTGGCCGATTGGCGAGTGGTCTGCTGTGATGTGGGTGGTGAGCCGTATGAGGTGCGAGTGATCGATGCATACCAATATACGACAGAGACATATGAGAAGCTGGCTGAAATGGGCATCTTGCCCGCAGCGGCCGATGCACGCATCGTCGTGACTACAGAGGCAGAGCAGGGTGGTGAGGCAGTGTATCATATCGATTGCTACGGTGATGAATCACGAATTGTAACGGGCAAAATACTCAGCCCTCACGCAGCAAACAGCGAACCAACAGTGTATTTGAATGAGTGGGGCAGTAAAGATGCTGCCCAAGCGGGTGCGAGTAAATCTCAGCATGATCCTGCTCGCCATGATGACAAAGACACACTTGTCCGCGTGGCCTAGTACACTAGACTACACACCTACTCTCCCGCTCTGCATGCGCACAGTGGCTCGGTATAAAAAGCGCTAGGCTATGTTGGCTTGACTTTTCTTGCGGGAGGTTCTATTGTGTAACAAACTAATAACAACAGCCCTACAAGCGGAGAAAAACCAGATGTACCCCCAGACAACAAACAAATTACCTGATAATTATTACGAGCTTGACCCAATCACACAAAGGGAGATTCGTGAGCGGCTTGGTGTTACTCAAGCAGCAGATCCTGCGCAGTTTGAGAATAATAAAGCCGCGGCAGAGAGTCTCTACGCTGGCCTTGGTGGCAACAGCGAGCTCAGCAGTACCTTCGACAAAACAGATACTGCTACGCGAGAGAATAGCAACCCCGACCCGCGGATGAATGACCTTGCCAGGCAGGTGGATGCGCTGTATAAGCCACACAACGAGGCTGAAGCGATCGTTGCTGGTGTGTATGATGACCTAAACAACAAGACTGATCCTGAAGTGGCTGATGATATTGAGCGCGATACACCCCTACCAGAACAGAAGCCAGCAACAGACGAGGAAGAAGACGCCAAAGGCACACACTTCTTCTCAAACAACCCTGCCATCAACACTGTGAGTGTGACGAAGAAACTTGATGGCGACACAGCAGAGATATTGCGCCAGGCCAATGGTGGCTCGACGCTTGGTGCGAGGAAGGAGGTAGACAACCTCATCAAGACAGTCAACGATCAGCCAACGAGGCATCAGTTTGAAAAACAAAAAACAGCTACAACTGCAGCAGTTGAGAACGCTGGCTTTGACGTTGATGACAAGACAAAAGAGCATGTTGCCGAGCTGACGACTGTTGCAACAATTGATGCAGCGGTAGAAGAGCAAAAAACAGGTGAGGATACAATAAACGAGCAAAACGCGCGTAATCATGGCGATCTACTGAACCGCCGCGAGTCGTACAAGCTAGCGTGCGCTGCGCTGGGCAAGGAGCTACTCGATAGCGTGAATAATCGTGAGATGAGATTTGATGATATTAAGCAGGCTGATCCATTGATTGCGCAGCGGGTAAGTGACTATAACGATGGTATTTTTACTGCCCATGACGCAGCAGCTAGTGATGCCACAATTGATGACCTTGCGATGATTGGGGAGTTGATTAACCGCTCACCAGCCATGCAGGAGCTCATCCGCAACAAGGACGAAGCAAAGCAGCAAACCGAGGAACAGCCTGCCACGCACAATGTTCAACCTCATACGCCGAATGAAGATGACAAGAATAAGGGCGAAATGCCCCCGCAAAACCACTCAAATGTATTTGTTGAGACGACGTCTCGTCGTTCCTTTGCTAAGAAGCCCGCACATACGCCAACTCAAAAGAACACGAAGACGACCAATACGCTCCTTGGCAGCAAGCAGCGTGTCGTCAGTTGGCGCTAACTTGTGTAGTGGGTGCGCGGCATAATCACAGGGATTTTTCCGCATTATACTCTCGGATCTATTGAGTTTTTGTAGGCTTTGTGGTATTGTACTCTCATGTATAAAGGCGAGCGGCCAAAAGTTTTTCCGATTATTGTCACTATCTTGGTGATTTCGTTGGTGGTGGCAGCGGTGGCGTCGGTCATCCGTATGGTGGCGACTCGCCAGGAATCGAATAACACCAATACGCAGCAATCGACCGAGAGTTTCTATGACCAAGTGGTGGCGCATAATGCAACCAACAGTGTACGCTGGACGGTGCGCGGGCCAATTGTGGCAGATGAGACCTTCCGCTCGTACCAGATCGAGATTTCGCCCAATAAGCGGACATATACAGTGTATCAAGGTTACTTAGATAAGCAGCTTGACCGCAAGGAGTTTGAGAACAACCAGCAGGCCTATGAGCAGCTCGTGTATGCCCTCAGCAAGGCGCAGATCCAAGACACGCGCACGGTGGATGATGACGACGTGCGTGGAGTGTGTGCCACTGCTGGGCGGCTCTACACCTTTGAGACGATGGACAGCGGCGTGACGAAGACGCGCATCTGGACGTCGAGCTGCCAAGGTTCGCCCGGCTCGATGAAGGCCGATGTACCTAAGATTCATGCACTCTTTGCCAACCAGATCCCTGGCTTTGCACCGATGTTTGATAAGACGCAATAAAAAGGCGCTGCGTGGCTCGCTCCCGAAGCTTACATAACCTCTGTGGTTCTGCACGCCTTCTTAATGAAGTACTATGACAGGTAGCTCTCTCTAGAGCACGGTTCTCTTGCGTAAGATCCGAAAAATTATTACAACTCCTCACACACTCCACCCAATGAGGGAGCGGGGAGAGCCCATACAAGGATAAAGATGACTTTGAGATATCGATTGTGCGATGACTCTGCGCGGATTGTCTGATGCTCATGCTAGCCACACCCCACCGCCAATGATATAATCGAGCGTATGATTCGTGCAGTAATTTTTGATTGTTTTGGTGTGCTCTATGGTGGGAGCATTGAGGTGCTGATGGCGAGTAGCCCGCCGGATCGCCGGGCCGAGCTAGAAGATGTTAACAAGCAGTCGGACTATGGCTATATCTCGCGGCAGGAGTTTATTGCAGAGGTGGCGAGACTCTCGGAGCAGACGCCAGCTCAGATAAATGCGTTGCTTGAGCAGGCACATGTGCGCAATAGCGAGCTCATTGCCATGATCCACACGCTGCGCCAGCGCTACCCAGCCATCAAGGTGGGGCTGCTGAGCAATGTGGGGAGCGATACGATCGAGCGACTGTTTACTCCTGATGAGCTGCGCCAGCTCTTTGATGCCGTGGTGCTCTCGTATGCCGAGCATGTTGCCAAGCCAAGCCGCGAAGCCTTCGAACTGGCGGCAGATCGGCTCAGTGTGCCGCCTGGCCAGTGTGTGATGATCGACGACCGGCTGGACAACTGCTCTGGGGCTGAAGCCGCTGGCATGCGTGCCATCCTCCACACAGCCAATCGCCGCACAATGGCCGAGCTTGAGGAGCTGGTGAGGGAGTGATGACACCTGTGTGGCTTGGGCTAATGGCCGGTTGTTTGCTTGTGCTGCTTGTCTACACACTATGGATGGTGCCGCCGCAGTTTGGCAAGACGCTCAGTATGCATATTGAGCAGCGGACGAGGACGGTGATTGCGGGCAAAATCCTCTTGCCACTGGCTGGCCTGAGTCTTGCGCTGTGGGCTGTGCAGTCGGCGTCACCACGAGCGGTGCAGCTACTCCTTCTTGTCGTGAGTCTTAATTTTTGTGTGATGGGGTTAGTGCCATTTGGCGTGAGCCAGCGGCGCACGCTGATCCACAACATTGCAGCGTGGGGCTGCATACCAGTTATAACAATCATTGAGATTCTTGTCCTGCTGAGTGATGCTCAC
>CALHWA010000007.1 GCA_938036845.1 uncultured Candidatus Saccharibacteria bacterium
CACCTCCCCAAGGTTCGTTGCAAGCAAATACACCACCATGCGCTTGATATTAGCGTAGATCGTCCGCCCCTCATGCACGGCACTGATGATAGAGCGGAAGTTGTTATCAAGCAGGATAATATCGCCAGCATCGCGTGCTATCTGCGCCCCCGAGCCCATCGCAATGCCGACATTAGCATTGGTCAGCGCGGGGATATCATTGACACCATCACCCGTCATGGCAGTGATGTCTGTTGCATTGAGCGCTGTGAGGATACGATGCTTGTGCTCTGGTATGACCCGTGAGAAAACGCGTGCACGGGCCACCACAGTAGCCAGCTCACCGTCGCTTAGTTGGTCAAGCCGCCGGCAATCATATACCTCATCACGCCCCCGTACAAGGCCAAGTTGCCGCCCAATCTGATACGCCGTCTCAAAATGATCGCCAGTAATCATCCGCACTGTGATACCCGCTTGGCGTGCCCGAGCAATCGACGGCCGAGCCTCTGGCCGCACACTGTCTGCCACACCAACCAGCCCCACAAACTGCAACCCCTGGCGCGCTGGCAGCTGCTCCAGCGAATCAATCGGCGCGCGAAGTGCCGTATACGCCAAGGCAATTACTCTATACCCCTGCCCCGTGAGCTGCTGCAAAGCCTGGAGCGTCGCGCGCTTATCTGTGTTGGAAAGCCGGGCATGGCGAATAATCGCTTCTGGTGCACCCTTCACACACAGACGATATTGCCCAGTACCAACCGCCTGGAGTGTGCCACTCATCGCCAGCTTGTGCTCAAAGGGAAAGAGTGTCAAACCCGCTCGGCGCTGCGGCCGCGAGACGCGCTGCTCGTTGCAATAGGCGGCAAAGGCTCGATCGAGTGGATCATACATCTTGCTCCGGCTATTAGGCAAGGTGCTACCAGCCAATGTCCGGAGTAGTGGCTCGGTGCGATTGCCTGGCGCCCAGATGGCTTGGACAGTGAGTTTGTTGCGCGTGAGGGTGCCGGTCTTGTCTGTAGCGATTGTCGTCACGACGCCAATTGTCTCAATTGCTGCCATCGTCCGCACTAGTGCCTTGCGCCGCGCCATCCGCTGCATACCAATAGCCAAAATCACCGAGATCGCCACCGGCAACCCCTCCGGCACTGCACTAACGGCAAGCGCTATCACGAACTGCAGCGCTGCGGTGAATTCCATGCCACGCCACAGCGCCAATCCCAGCGCTACCACTGACGCTACCAACACAACGACGATAATTTGACTTACCAGCTTATTGATCGTGCGCTCCACTGGGCTCGTCTCACGTGGGTGGCTCGAGAGAGCAGCCAGTTTGCCATACTCGGTCGCATTTCCGGTTGCCGTCACAATAGCAAGCGCACTGCCACCAATCACAAATGACCCCTGATACAAACAATTCCGCCGCTCATAGAGCGCCGTTGCCATAGGAAGAGCCGCACTATTCTTCTCGATCGGGAGCGACTCACCCGTCAGCTGTGATTCGTCCACGCGGAGCGAGCGCGCCTCGAGCACCCGCGCATCGGCCGGAATCTTATCACCCTCTTCCACGATGATCACATCACCTGGCACCAGCTGCTCGGCATCGAGCGATTGCTCCCCCTCGTGCCGACGGACGCGCACCTGCAGCGGAGCTTTCTTTTGCAACGAGCGAATGATGCGCTCGGTAGAGAGCTGCTGCGTGTAATCGATCAGTGCACTCACCACAATAATCGCCAAGATAATCAACCCATCCACTACCGCCTGGTGGAAGAAACTAATCGCCGCTGCCGCAAACAGCACCAGCATAAACACTGAGCAAAATGGCTTGATGAGCCGCCGCCACAGTGGTTCGTGCACAACGCGGATGATATTAGGGCCGTAGTGTTCCAGCCGCTCAGCTACAGCAGCGTCATCGAGACCACGGACGCTAGACGATAGGTCGGCCATCGTCTGCTGAGGGGTCTTGGCATGGTATGTCATAATAGATCTATTATAGCACACCAAGCATAAGCGTTCTGGACAAATTACCGTACATCGGCGTATACTAGAGCCATGACAAAAGCTCCACACACCACTGTAACCAAAACTAAGGCCGCAGCCAAAAAACCATCGAAGCACACCGGTACACCAGCCACTCACCCCTCATCACGCCAAACCAAGCAACCCAAGACGGTCGACTACTACCCCAACCGCATGACTATTGCTATCTCAGTGCTGGCTGGCACAGGACTTGTCTTGCTGTGTTTGATGGTGCGGATGACGGTGATTGTGGAGTAAGCACACTAAAGTAACCAGCCCGCCCGTAGTGATATTTCATTTTCAATGAAAAATACCACACTTTTACAAGCAAGAGTTGATAATCAGCCGATTAATAATTAAAGCACTCTCGGTTATGGCACAGTGTGTTATAGTGTGCTATAGTGTGTCATTATGACACATCGTTTTTCTATTTTTCAGGGGCGGCGGCGCCCGATGCTTTTTGTTGCACTTGGTGTGAGTATTACCCTGCTTGTAGGGAGTATTATTGCTCTCTATTTAGTATCGCAGCCAAGTGCTCAGTCACCCAATGGCCGCAAAAAAACAATCGACCTTCTTACCAAGACAAATACCCAAACGCAGCAGCGTCGCATCACCTCACAGTTGGGTTTTAGTCTAGAGTACGACCCAGGAGTTATGACAGCAGAGGGGATTGTCCAAAATCCCAACAGTGAGCCAGGAACATTTCAGGGGCAAACATATAATGGCGATCAACTCCAAGAGGCACGCAACTACGGCATCATTACCCTACACCTCACTAACAAGACGTCTAGTACACCACAGCCAGCCGCTGCGCAGCAGTCACAACTTACTATTACCGCTAACCGTAACAAAAATTACTTCGGTAGCAAAGACAGCATCCCTGAGTACAAGGGGAAGTCTAACCTTGACATCATCACCCAAGAGAAACGCAAAAGCCTTGCTCATGCTGGACGTGATGATGAGATCAACGAACGCGCTATTACTATCGCAGGCAAAAAATATCGTGAGCTTCACGTCAAACATCGCCTCAAAGCTCTTAATGGTCAGCTCACTATCTGGCGACAATCCTACTACTACCTAACCGTCCAGCACGACCGACCATACTGGCTTGCCGTAACCAACCTACCTGCCAATGACCGCGATGCACTCACTACCTGGCAAAATGTAATCTCTCGCGTCTCCTACACGCAGCCACAGGACGGTGCGCTATCTTCTAGCCAGCCCGTGATCGCACGCCTAGCTGCAGCCAATACACCAACCGACACAGCTAACATCCACGGCACAGTCGGCGACGACATTATGCTCAGAGTGGTAGCAAAAAATCAGTTAGCAACAGTTAGAGTTGGTGCAATGCGCTGTGCTCGCCTCACCTTTCGTGTCCAGAGTAATACGCTCACACTAGCAAAGGCTTGCAATGGTGGCATTGGGAGTGGGTCGATTGTGTCATCGGATGGCGTTGTTGTCACTAATGGTCACGTTGTCGAAACAACCGATACTGATCTCCTTGCCAATGCCTTCCCAACCTCCCAACAAGAGTGGGATAACTATGTCCAATTTGTCACTGGAGCGGGTTATGCAACTGAGACGCAGATACGCGAGCTTATCAGCCAAGTCGAAAACGATGATATGGCTGCCGCCCAAAAGCTTATAGCCTATCTGCAGCTTGTGCCAAAATCTAACATTACAGTAAGTAACAGTCGCACCGACTACGTTATCCAGACATCTGATGATCCAATCCGCCTTACAGAAGAAAATACCTGGCAAAAATCTGCCACCAACAAAACTGCGACACTCATTGACAAAGAAGTTGATACAGGTGATGTCGATCTCTCGTCTCGATATACCGACGTTGCACTCCTCAAGATGAGCGGTACATTCCCAACGATCCAACAGCTGTCGTCGCTCAGCTCAGTCCAAAACGGCGACCGCATTACTGCAGTAGGGTACCCAGCGCTTGTTGATGGTGGCATTAGCACTAAGCAGTCTCGCACCATACCCACCGTTTCTACTGGTACGACAAGCAGGACACTGCGTGATGGCGGCGGGCACTCGCTTATTTTGACTACTACCGAGATCTCTTCTGGCAGTAGTGGCGGCCCTGCTTTTAATGCGAAGGGTGAGCAAGTTGGTATCACAACATATGCGCGAGAATCATGCACGAAAGAAGAATCGTGCTTTGGTAGCGGTATTGCCCGAGATGCACAAGACGCCCAAGCTATGGCAGCTAAACAACGTGTCTCCATTACCACCAATGGCGAACTCACCAAACTATGGCAGATGGGTATCGATGAATTTGTTGCTGGGCGCTACAGCACTGCAGCACGGTCATTTAGTAGCCTCAATAGCAAATACCCAGGTAATTATCTTGTAACAAAATTCCTATCAACCGCTCAGAATCAACCACGAGATGAAACCGACCAGACTACAACACCTAGCCCAGATGCTCGCAATACAGACCCAAGTACAAACCCTGATACTAGCATCGATTACTCCTACACTCCGCTCACATCAAGCGAACACAGCACGATTGTCATACTTATCATCTGCTTCATGGTGATTGTCGTGATTGCGATTGCAATAATTGGCTTCGCTATCTGGGCTGGCACCCGCAAGAAGAACTCTACTCAGCCGCGTTATCCCTACCCATTAGGGCCAACAGCGCAGCCTGGGCAACCACCCGTTGGCTACACAAGTCAGCCACAACCACCCGTCCAGCAACCATATTATCCGCCCCAGTCTCAACCTCAGCCATATCCACCAGCTCAGCAAGTTACACCAGTGCAGGCGCCTATGGTGCAGCCAGCAACACAGTCTTCATCACCAACTGATCCACTACCGCCACAGCAGCCGCAGGCTACTCAACCCTCAGCACCGACTGAGTCATCTACTCCCGCTCCATTCGAGTAATGATAGCGTCGGCCACCAGCAAATTGTGGTATACTAAAGAACATGAGAGTACGAATAGAGATAGACACAAAGACCTTTGTGCGGTTTTGGCTGGTAGTAATTGGTTTTGC
>CALHWA010000008.1 GCA_938036845.1 uncultured Candidatus Saccharibacteria bacterium
CCCCACCCTGGGCAATATGGAAGACATTATCTACCGTCACGCCGCCATCCCAGCCAATCTCGACCCGAGGGTGGATGGCTCGCACCAGCCGAATCTTCTCTATTTGCATCATCCGCGCCTTGCCACCAAACTCACCCAGCTTACCACTGACGATCGACACGTAGTCGGCCGTTTCGATATACGACGCCACCGTCTCCGGCACTGTCGTACGCTGCAGGGCCACACCAGCATGAATACCAGCTTGTTTGATCTGCTGCAAGACAGGGATCAAATCCTCTTTGACTTCGGCATGAAAGATAATTGTACTAGGCCGAAGCTTGATCAGTTTCTCAACGTACACGCTAGGGCGCGCCACCATAGCGTGGATATCAACCGTCCATGACTGAGGCCACCACAGTTGGCCGATCCCTACCGTTTGACGGGGCGCAAATACGCCATCAGAAATATCAATATGAACCCGCTTGGCAAACGGCATAAAATGCTCTACCGCAGCCTTGTATTCATCAGTTTTTGTACTCAAAATAATTGGTGCTATGACAGCCATGCAAGACATTATACGGCGTCTGACGTGTGTTGTAAAGACGGCGACGGCGTTCTTTCACGTTTGCGAGAGCTAAGGAGGGAGTGTTAGACTGACGTGCGCGAAGAGTAGGTATTTGACACTTCCTTAACAGCATTTAAGAAAGCGTCATCAAAGTCCTCGTATTTCTTTTTCTTTGTCATATGAATTAGGGATTCCAATTCTGCCATTTCTTGTGAAGATAACGCGCAGTCATTTGCGGCTAATACTGTGCAAATATGCTCAAGGGCGACAGCCCATTCGCCCGCATCATTGAACATTGTCGCTAGTTCCACGTCAATATTTGTTAGGTAGGGACTTTTGTCGATGTAGTCTTGTATTGCTTTTGTCAAACTCATATGCATACTTTAGCACAATATATCGGACAGTTAAGCAACTACAGAACATTCTTTATAGCAGACCTTTCACATAATAATGCTCTACAAACTCGCTGGGCAACTCCCTGCCTGCGGCCGTGCCATGCCAGTGGTGGCGTAGTAGCGAATGTCGGTGAGATGGCGGTCGGTGGCTTGGATGCAGAATTTGGTGGCATCGGCGCTCAGCGTGACCTGCACGGTGGTGTCACTTGGCGGACGGTAACCGACTTGCTCGAGGTTAGTGCTATAGCTTGCACCACTAGCGCTGGCATTGGCGTGGTGCGTCTTGATCGCCTCAAGTGCACTGGTGGCTGCCGCACGCGTTGCGACATCGACCGAGCGTCGCCGATAGCCCGAATATGCCGTCATAGACAGCGTTACGAGTAAGCCCAGGATCGCAATGACAATCATCAGCTCCATGAGCGTGAAACCCTTCTGGCTCCGCTGCATCCACCATACCGCCCTGCTTTGCCTCATTATATTTCTCCCTCCATTAGCATAAGCATATTTAAACATCACTATAGCAGGTGGAATGGTCAAGGGCAATAGCACTTTTCTTCTCGACAGTATATACTAGGTTTATGGTGACCAAACAAGACGTCCTGACAAAAGCACGCGGCCTCTATAGCGAAGATCAGCTGTATGAAATTGACCATGCGATCGACTTCGCCACCCAGGCACACCACGGACAAAAGCGCAAGAGCGGTGAGCCCTACATTACCCATCCGCTAAGCGTTGCAATTATCTTGATTGACTGGGGGATGGACAGCGACACCATCATCGCAGGTATTCTTCACGACACCGTCGAGGATACTGAGACGTCGCTAGACGACATTGAGTCACTTTTTGGACATGACGTATCCTTCCTCGTTGACGGCGTGACGAAGGTGAGTCAAGCTCGGGCTGGTATGCGCGACCTTGACCACTATCTCCCTCAGACAAAAGACAACCTTACCAAGCTGCTTATTGCTGTGGGACAGGACGTGCGTGTCATTATCATCAAGCTGGCCGACCGGCTGCACAATATGCAGACGCTGCAATTCAAGTCGCCCGAAAAGCAGCAAAAGATCGCCCGCGAAACACTCGAGGTCTTTGCCCCCATGGCTGACCAGCTCGGTATGGGGCGAGTGCGGATGGAGCTAGAGGAGCTCGCCTTTAGCTACCTTGACCCCAAAGAATACAAGCGGCTTGAGAAGGTCATGAAGCAGCGCCTAGGCAAAAGCACCCGCAAGCTTGGTGTCGTCCGCCTCGAGGTCGAGCGGGCACTCAAGGATGAGAAGCTTGAGTTTGAGATTAATGGGAGAGTCAAGAGCCTCTATAGCCTGCACCGCAAGCTCCAAAAGCGCGGTAGTCTCGACAATATTTATGACCTGATGGCACTACGCATCATTGTCCACACCAAGGAAGAGTGCTACTTAGTGCTGGGCATTCTCCACTCGCTCTATCAACCGATGATTGCTCGCATCAAAGACTATATTTCCATCCCCAAGCCAAACGGCTACCAGAGTCTCCATACAACGGTCATCACGCCCAATAAGCAAATTGTTGAGTTTCAGATCCGCACGCGCGATATGCACGAGTATGCCGAGCGCGGCCTTGCCGCCAGCTTCCACTACCAGCAACAAAAAGATAGCAAGGAGTATCTTAAGGGCGACTCCAAGCGCGGCGTGTCGAACCTGCCGGCTCAGCTGCAGTGGATTACGCAATTGCAAGAAATCGCCGCTCGTCTACGTGCTGGCGAAGATATCCCTCGCGAGCAGTTATCGATTGACCTCTTTGGCCACCGCATCTTCGTCTTTTCTCCCAAAGGCGATATCTACAACCTCCCCGAGGGCGCTTTGCCGCTGGACTTCGCCTATGCCATCCACTCTGATATCGCCAAGCATGCCTACGGCTTCCGGATCAATGGCAAGATGGAGCCATTCGAGCGGCCGCTTGAGAATGGTGATGTCATCGAAGTCCTCACTCGCAAGCTCTCCTACCCTAAGCCGGGTTGGGCGCAGCTTGTTACCACCAGCCACGCACGTGACAAGCTCCGCCTCCAGCTTAACAAAATCCGCATTCAAGCTGTGAATGGCGCCATCAATCTGACGGATAAAATTATGCCAATCGGTAAGCCCGAGGCTGCTTCAAAAAAATCAAAGAATAAATAGTTGAGATAAAAGACTGCTTAGTTAAATAGTTACTGCGCATCTGAATTCAAGCCTCCAGTTTCCCTTCACCACCATTATTATCCAACAGATATGGGTAGCCTATTGTGATAACCATCCTGCGAGCCTCTGACTTTCTTGATAAAGCAATATTGTGCAAGTACTAACTGCTTATAGTAACCTAGAGAATTTTAGAAGTTTGAGTAAAAATACAAAATACCCCAGTGGGGTATTTTGTATTTGCTTGAGCATGCTATCTAGCGCTCATTCCAACGCGCAATGGATTCATGAATAATTTGCTTAGCACGCGCGGTGTCACCAAAGCCCTTCACGACAGTAGTGCCAGGCTTCTTGAGGTCTTTGTAGTGGTTAAAGTGGTGCTCGATTTGCTTGAGTGTTGCAGCAGGGAGATCTTCGAGCGAGTTGATTGCATCACCTGTGTTGCGGTCATCTGCTGGTACGACGATCACCTTATCATCCACCTCGTCATCGTCTACAAACTCCAGCACGCCAATCACCTTGCCTTCCAAAACGACGCCAGTTGTCAGTGGCTGGTCGGTGATGATGAGCGCGTCGAGCTCATCGCCATCTTCATCTAGGGTTTGTGGAATAAAACCATAGTTGGTTGGTTTGGCAAAGATTGCTGGCTCAACCCGGTCGAGCTTCATCACTGCGAGGTCGCGATCCCATTCAATTTTGTGGTAGCTCCCCTGCGGAATCTCCACCACCACATTGACGATGCCAGCGTCAACGTCGCCAGGCGTCAGTACTTTATTAAAATCTGCCATTTATATTAGCTCCTTTCTGTTGCTATCTGTTTTATTTTAGCAAAATCTGCTCGATAATAGCAAAAGAAGATGTGCTGGCAGTGCAACCTTGCTCTGCAGGCACATTAATTCTCATCACTAACCCATTTGATGGTATAATACTGCTAGCATGTTAATCATTGGTCATCGCGGTGCGGCTGGACTCGCACCAGAGAACACTATCGACGCTATGGCAGCGGGTGTCGCGGCGGGCGCTGATATGCTTGAGCTAGATGTGCGATTGACGCGCGACGGTATTCCTGTGGTGGCACATGATAATCGCCTGCTACGTACCCACCACCGAAATGAATCAATTAGCCACCTGACGTACACCGAGTTGCAGGCCCTCACCAGTGAGCAGCCTATTCCATCGCTCCTCGCAGTGCTAGACCGTTTTTTTGGCGTTGTACTACTCAATATTGAGCTCAAAGGGCACGGTAGCGCCGAGCCAACGTATCAGCTCCTCACCCGCTCCATCACATCGCCAGATGATTGGGATAATGTACTACTTTCGTCATTCTCCGTACGCGAGCTTCGGCAATTTCGGCAGCTTGCGCCTCAGGCCAATCTCGCCCTACTTCACCGCAATAATCCCTTTGCATTCTTGGCCTATCAGCGCAAGCTCGACTTCACCGCAGTAGGGTTTCATCGCTTGTATGCACATCCACTGGCGATAGAGATTGCACGTCGGTCGAATCTCTTTACCTACGTCTATACCGTCAATCGCCCAGGTGCCCTGCAGCAGCTTGCCGAGCGCGGCATCGACGGCGTCGTGACCAACTACCCAGATAAGTTTCTTGCTGAGCTGCGGCGCTTTAGAGATTAGGAATATTGTCTGAATCCAACTAACGTCTCATTTGGGTGATGATAGGCCTCTCCGTTCTTTTCTGTGGACGAATATTACCACTATCCAATTCACAGAAGTCAAAATATTAACGAGACAAGGAGTATTGTTTTTATGCCCACATCTCAAAACTATAGCCATTCTTAGACTGCTCCTCGCTCTCTATACGATCAACCTCTCTAGGTGTATCAACTTTGTCTTCACACTAGTAAAAAATCAGCCATTACGACTGATTTTTTACTTTGTTAGACAGAAAGGAGATGCTACTCAGGAGCT
>CALHWA010000009.1 GCA_938036845.1 uncultured Candidatus Saccharibacteria bacterium
GGGTCTCGAGCCAGTCCGCAAGCGCCCGGGGATGTATATCGGTAGCACGGGCTACGATGGTGTGCACCACTTGATTAAGGAGATTGCTGATAACTCCATCGATGAAGCGATTGCGGGCTATGCCTCGCGCGTCGATGTACGTATCTTGGCCGATGGTGGCTTGATGGTGACCGACAACGGGCGCGGTATCCCAGTAGATAAACACCCCAAGACTGGCCTGAGTACACTCGAGACAGTACTGACGGTGCTGCACGCTGGTGGTAAGTTTGGTGGCGGTGGCTACAAGGTGTCGTCTGGTTTGCACGGTGTGGGCTCGAGCGTAGTTAATGCGCTATCGAGTCGCCTCGTGGCAGAGGTGGTGCGCAAAGGACGCCTCTATCGGATTGAATTTGAGCGTGGCCATACTACTGTACCGCTCAAGAATAAGGGCAAAACCGACCGGCCTGACGGTACAACGATTATCTTCTATCCCGATCCGACCATCTTCAAAGAGACAGTCGACTTCGACTACAAGTGGGTGGTACACTACCTTCGCCACCAAGCCTACCTCACGAAAGGCGTCTACACCACTGTGTATGATGAGCGTACCAAGCAGCGCCAGGCCTTCTATTTCGAGGGAGGGATTCGCAGTTATGTCAAGAACCTTAACGTTGGTAAAGATGTGCTGAGCGACGATGTCTTTTATGTGGAAAAGCAAGTCGAAGACTCGATGATCGAGGTGGCGGTGCAATACAACGATACCTACGTCGAAACCGTCCGACCTTTCGCTAACAACGTGCTCACACCTGATGGTGGGACACACCTTGTGGGCTTTCGCGCAGCGATGACCCGTGTTATTAATGACTATGCGCGCAAGAATGGTCTCCTTAAGGAGAAGGATGACAACCTCTCGGGCGATGACATCCGCGAGGGGCTTACTGCTGTTATCCTCGTTAAGCTGCCCGACCCGCAGTTTGAGGGCCAAACCAAGAATAAGCTTGGTAACCCCGAGGTGCGGCGTTACGTTGACCAAGTAATGAGCGAGTATTTCTCGTACTATCTAGAAGAAAACCCGGCGGTGGCCAAGAAGATTGTTGGCAAAGCAACGCTGGCTGCCCGAGCTCGCAAGGCTGCCCGAGCGGCGCGTGATACCGTGATCCGCAAAGGGGCACTCGATGGCGCAAGCCTGCCAGGCAAGCTGGCCGACTGCTCCAGCAAAAACCCCGAAGAGTGTGAGCTGTACATCGTGGAGGGTGACTCAGCTGGTGGCTCGGCCAAGACTGGGCGCGATAGCCGCACTCAGGCTATCTTGCCACTGCGTGGTAAGGTACTTAACACCGAGCGTGCCCGCCTCGACAAAATGTACGCCAACCGTGAGATCCTCAGCCTCATCAAGGGTATGGGTGTGGGGATTGGCGACACCTTCGACATCAAGGGGCTGCGCTACAATCGCATCATTATCATGACCGATGCCGATGTCGATGGTAGCCACATTGCCACACTGCTCATGACCTTCTTCTTCCGCTATATGCAGCCGGTGGTGGAGGCAGGGCATATCTATTTGGCCAAGCCACCTCTGTTTAAGCTCCGTCTCTCGGGCAACAAGCAAGAATATATCTACAACGAAGAAGCGCTCGAGGCCTACTACGACGAGCAGATTGCAGCGCGTAAGGCTCGTGGGGTAGAGATAGACCCAAGCGAGCCCCGCATCAAACAAGCTGGCCTGAGTGAGTCCGCCCTGCAGCGCTACAAGGGTCTCGGTGAGATGGATGCCGACCAGCTGTGGGAGACGACGATGAACCCCGAGCACCGCGTGCTCGTGCAAGTCCAGCTGGAGGATGCTGAGCGTGCCGACGCAATCTTCACCAAGCTAATGGGCAACGAAGTAAGCGTACGCAAGAACTTCATCCAGGCCAACGCTGCAAAGGTCAGCCTAGAGGAGCTTGATATCTAATCTATGAACGAGGAACATACAATGCAGCCAGAAGATAACCAACCAACCACCCCAGCTACCATACCTGACCAGAGCCACTCGCGCAGTGTGGAGGTGCGTACCGTCGAGGACGTGATGGAGGACAACTTCCTGCGCTATTCAATGTCGGTCATTGTCGACCGCGCTCTGCCTGATGTACGTGATGGCATGAAGCCTGTCCACCGTCGCATCGTCTATGTGATGGACAAAATGGGCATCGGTCCGACATCCAAGACGATCAAGAGTGCTCAGATCGTTGGTGAGGTGATGGGTAAATACCACCCACACGGCGATAGCTCTATCTACGATGCCATGGTGCGTATGGCTCAAGACTGGGTTGAGCGCTACCCGCTGGTACAGGGGCAGGGGAACTTTGGCTCGATGGATGGTGACCCGCCTGCCGCAATGCGCTACACCGAAGCAAAAATGACACGTGTGTCAGAGGCGCTCCTAGCTGATATCGATAAAGAAACCGTCCCATTCCGCGACACCTATGATGCTACTCGCCAAGAGCCGACCGTCTTGCCGGCCAAGCTGCCTAATCTACTACTGAACGGCCAGGTTGGTATTGCCGTTGGTATGGCAACGAACATCCCTACCCACAATCTTGGTGAGGTGGTGGATGCAACAGTCGAGCTCATCAACAACCCCGATGCCACGCTGGATGACCTCATGCAGCACATTAAGGGGCCGGACTTTCCAACTGGTGCCGTGGTCTATGGTGGCACGCCAATGCGTCAAGCCTACGCCACTGGCCGCGGCAGTGTTACAATGCGCGCCGTGGCGGCCATCGAGGAGACGAAGAAGCGCGGGCGCTACCGCATCGTCATCACAGAAATGCCTTATGGTGTGAATAAAGCAACACTGATTGAGAAGATTGCCGACCTCGTCCACGAGAAGAAGCTCACTTCTATCAGTGACCTGCGCGATGAGTCAGCTCGGGGTAATGTGCGTGTTGTTATCGACCTCAAAAAGGATGCTTACCCCAAGAAGGTGCTCAACCAGCTCTACAAGCTCACCGCGCTGCAGACTAACTTCCACTACAACATGCTTGCTCTTGTGCCGAGTAGCGAGAACGCGATGCGTCTCCAGCCACGGGTACTTGGCCTGCACGATATCCTTGGTGAGTTCATTACCCATCGGCGCATTGTGGTGCGTCGCCGCACCGAGTATGAGCTCAAGAAGGCCAAGGCACGAGCTCATATTCTTGAAGGGCTCAAGATCGCGCTTGATAACATCGATGAAGTCGTCAAGCTAATTCGAGCAAGTAAGAATTACAACGATGCTTTACAGGGGTTGATGGAGCGTTTTGCGCTCAGTGAGATCCAAGGTAAAGCAATCCTTGCCATGCAGCTGCGTAAGCTGACTGGCCTTGACCGTCAAGAGATCGAAGACGAGCTGCGCTATCTGCACGAGCTCATCAAGCAGCTAGAGGCTATCCTGGCCGACGAGAATGAGATCCTGCGCCTTATCAAAGAGGAACTGCTTGAGATGAAGGAGAAGTACGGTGACGAGCGCCGCACCAAGATCATCGACCATGAGCTAGGCAAATTCAGCGACGAAGAGCTCATTCCTGAGGAAGAGACCGTTGTCATTCTCACAGCAGAGAATTATATCAAGCGTACTTTAGTGAGTGAATACCGCCGCCAAAACAGAGGTGGCAAGGGCAAGCGTGGCATGTCTACCAAGGAAGAAGACGGCATCGACCAGCTCATTCCGGCCAACACCCACGACTGGCTGCTCTTCTTTACCAACAAGGGTCGGGTCTTCCGCCTTAAGGCGTACGAAGTGCCTGCTGCCAGTCTCGCAGCCAAGGGTGTCGCGGCGGTCAACTTGCTCCAGCTCCAGCCTGAAGAGAAAATTACATCAATCATTAATCATGCCAAGGATGCGAGCGATGATGGTTACCTCTTTATGGCTACAACCAAGGGTACTGTGAAAAAGACAACACTACGCGACTACGCCAACATCCGCACCAATGGCCTCATCACTATCAAACTCGACGATGGCGATGAGCTGCGCTGGATTAAGCAGACCAATGGTGACAATGATGTAATAATCTCAACATCAGCTGGTCAGGCAGTGCGCTTTAGCGAGACAGAGTGCCGACCAATGGGTCGAGTTGCTCGTGGCGTGCGTGGTGTACGCCTCCGCCCCGATGATACGGTGGTGGGGATGGATATCGTCACCAGTAGCGATCAGCAATTGCTTGTCATTAGCCAAAACGGTTACGGCAAGATTACCAAAGCGGCTAACTTCCCTTGCCACAAGCGAGGTGGGGTTGGCATCAAAGCAGCGGTTGTCACTGCCAAGACTGGGCCGATTATCACTGTGCAGACTCTTGAGCCTGATGCTACTGAGGCACTCCTCATCAGCCAAAATGGCCAAACCATCCGTGTGGCGCTCCAAGACATCCCAACGCTTGGTCGCACCACCCAAGGTGTGCGCGTGATGCGCCTTGCCGAGGGAGATACCGTCTCATCGATCGGTATTGTGCGCGAAAAAGACGAGGATAAGGAGGCATAACTATGCCATGGTACCTCTCGCCATATATTGTGGCCATCGCCATCAGCTGGGCAATTGCTCACGTCATTAAGTTTGCAATTGCCCATGCTAAGGGCAAGGTGCTTGACTTCACCCACCAGCTCTTCATCTCTGGCGGCATGCCGAGCTCGCATGCCGCCACATCGTTGTCTGTCTGGACAGTGCTGGTGCTGCAGCAGGGGCTGCAGTCGCCCCTGGTTGGTGTGACGACGCTGCTCGTGCTGATTATTTGCTACGATGCCGTCAAGGTGCGGCGCTCGTCGGGCGAGCAGGGTATTGCCATCCAGCAGGTCATCAAGAAGACTGGGGTCGACGTCACATTGCCGCGGGCTGCACAGGGGCACACACCACTCGAGATCTTCGTTGGGTCGCTGCTTGGCGTGCTTGTGGGCGTAGTTGTATTTTTTGCGACAAAATAATGGCAAAAAAGTGTTGACCATCCGCAAAAAATACGCTATGATGGTTTCAGTCTGGTTGAGGGAACGAAAACAAGGGCCAACAACGAGACGTTTTGTATCTTAACAATTTAGTTGTGCAATAATCATCGTCAGTCTATTTTTGAGTTATAGACGCTTCTCAGCAGGGAAGCATCTTTTATGAAAAGTACATCTTTTCTTTTTTATGGAGAGTTTGATCCTGGCTCAGGATGAACGCTGGCGGCGTGCCTAACACA
>CALHWA010000010.1 GCA_938036845.1 uncultured Candidatus Saccharibacteria bacterium
TCGACCAGCGCCAGCATGGCACGGTTGAGTAGGTCACCCATCACACCACCCGTCGCAGCCGAACCTCGCCGCAGTAGGCCAAATAGTCCCGCAAACCATAACACCATCAGCACTGCCGCAAGTTTCAGCACTACTGGCAAGCGGTTGTTCTCCGCCCGAAAGATCGCCACCGCCACATACACCGCCACTACTGGGACGACATACACCGCATAGCCAATAATATGCAGCATCGTCGCATCAAGCCACTTGAGAATTGGCCCACCCGAGCCAAACCACGACACCACCAGTAGCACCGAAAACGCCAGCAACAGCACCGCCAACACCTGCGCCCAAAACCCCGCTGGCAACGTATGCTGCGGCGCGGCCTGCTTGGCTTTGCCCTTGCTCGGGCTGCGCCGACGAGCAGCGCTTGAGCGAGTAGACGAACGAGTGCGAGTGGTTTTTCTTTTTGTAGCCATATCCTTTTTATTGTACTCTGTTTATGCTTGGTTTGATAGCGTATATTGTAGCATAATTTACTACATTAGGCAATCGGTGTGGGATATGTGAGCACAGTCTTTGTTTTCTCAGTGTTAGTTTCATCATCTCATCGCCCCCTCAAATAGAGTATGAAGGCAGATTGTCATAATCTGTTTGCGGCCCTAGCATCAAGCAGTCAACATTTAGGAAATAGAGATCCGTATAGTGTTCCTGAGGAGGGATTAGCAAGAGGACAAAGCGTGAAACTCAAAAATAGCCATTTTGTCCATTCTATGTCACAATAGAAGCAGGGAGGTCGTATGCAGCAGATGGTATGGAATATAGTAACAATGATTGCACCCTTCGCGGTGATTGCCTTTGTCTTGGTGGTGCTGGCCGAATATTTGCGCATGCAGCAGCGCATCAAACGCCTGGAGGAGATGGTGCACGAGCTGCAGCAGCGAGTTAAGTCGGACACGTAACCCACAGTTTGCAAGCAAAAAAGCCAGCTGTATAGCGCTGGCTTTTCTGCTTTTGTGACGCTAAGTCATTACCTAGTAGCTTCGGCGATCCGAGCGATCCTTTGGCACAACCACCTCGGTATCGGGCTCTTGCCGCGGTGGGAACTTCTTGTGTGGCAGGCCAGCGAAGGCGTCATTGCTCGGCTGCTTACTACGTGCGGTCGTGCGATTGTTAGCTGAGCGGCGCTTGCGCGTATTAGCTGGGCGAGTTGGCGCTTTCTCTTCTGTTGTCGCGGGCAATACACCAGCAGTTTTGCGTGCGGCAATGGCAGCCGCTTTGGCAGCGGCGCCACCCTTAGCAATGCGCGGTGGCGTGTGTGGCTGAGCTGGCGCAGCGAGGCTCTGACGCGAGCGCCCAGCTGGGACTTCGCGCCCCACACGAGCAGTGCGGCTCGACGCCTTTTGTGGTGCACCCACTTCGTTGATGACTGGGATAATAATGGGCATGCGGCGTGTTTGGTCGTACAAAACGCGGGCAATGTCGTCTTTGATTTCCTTCTTTACGACATCAAGGTCATACGAGCCCACCATACTGCGCGCTGCTTTTTGCTTGAGATAGGCGCGGATCATTCCCATCAGCTCTTCATTATCGCGCAGATAGATGAAGCCCCGGCTGATGATATCTGGGCTGGTGAGGAGGCGGCCCGTCCCGCGCTGGACGGTGAGCACCACAACGAACATCCCCTCCAGGCTCATATGGATGCGATCCTTCAGCACGACATCGCTCACCACTGCACCAGCGTCGTCATACATTGTGCCGCCCGAGTGCGGAATGCGCCCAATTTTGTGTGCACCATCGGTAGTAAACTCCACAATATCCCCCGGATCGCAGACAAAGATATGGCTGCGTGGGATGCCACACTCCTTCTCGGCCAGGCGAGCATTGTGCACTAACATGTGAAATTCGCCGTGGTTGGGTAAGTAGTATGTGGGCTTGACGGCACTAATGAGCCGCACGTGATCATCATAATAACCATGGCCAGACAGG
>CALHWA010000011.1 GCA_938036845.1 uncultured Candidatus Saccharibacteria bacterium
TTTGCATGTTTTTGTAACATTTCTTTTGTTTTTATGCATTTTTATGCGTTTGTGTGTTTGGTTCGTTATGCATGGTTTCTAGTGTACTATATTTGGGGTGTAAAGCCTATTGCTACATCCGGTAGTGTTACCGCTCGTCGCTTGCTGGCCCATGCCCCAGCGTCTCCAGTGTGCGGTCAACCACTTTTTGGGCAAAGTGCTGCATGTCATCATCGCTCCTAAGGTCAAGCCCCTCACCTTGGTCGATGAGAAAGCTGTGTGGCGGGAGATCTGAGACCATGGGGATTGGTTCGCCATAGCCTCCACCCACCATAAACCCCATAGCGTAGCGTATGTCATTTGGCTCATGTTCATTGAGGGCAAATACCCCGCGGCGCAAGAATGCTGGGTGTGCCAAGCAAAATGCCGCTGTGTCGATATCCAGATATTCCCCTGGCTGCACCACCGGTATCTGGTATTCAACACCACGGATATGGTAATCTCTTTCTTTTGTCGATTCCACCATCGTGAGGCCAAGCGAATACCCCTCAGTACGCAGTGCCTCAATCGCTGCATACAGTGCCCCACCACGCTGCATAATCCGCTCGGACGAGACATGACTCGCCATTGATGCATTAACGTACATCATTGCCTGCTTCCCGTGAGTATCCTGGCGGACTTGATAATCCACCATATGCTCGGGCTCACCGTGTAGGTAGGCACCAATATCTACCTCATCACCAGCGAAATCCAGCCGAGACTCCACAACTGGTCGCCGCCCCACTAGCTGGTCAAGAGCAATACGCCCCACCGCCTGGCGCAAATGCTGGCGGCCCTCTTCCCAGCCATAGCGCGCTAACTCGAGCGCCTCATCCATCGTACTCGTGCCCGACCACTGCCACTCATCTATCTTCAAGCTCGATGCTCTGAGACCAGATTGCTCTTGCTGCTCGGGCGCATGCTGCATCGCATCAATCATCTCGCTAATGCTATCGAGCTGACGAAGGTGCATCGTACGGCCATCATACTCTTGCTCAGAGCGACGCATCTAGTGGCTCCCTTGCTGCTTACCACCCACGTCGGGGTGCTGCCTCAGCCAATTACACAGGGTAAATCGCCCAGGAACAAAACCGTGGCAGGCTTCAAATTGCTTGGCGTAATCCTGGACGTCATGGTCGTTCAATTGCGAAAAGTGTGTTTTTACAAACTCTATTCGGTCATGTACTTCCGTCTTGATGTGGTCATTATCATTATCCTCTGTTTCCCATTGTGTGATGTCCCCACGGTCGCGCTGCCAACGCCGATCCTCTACATTGACTGCAGCAACTATATCTGAGACAAGGACCTTTTTTGTCGTCCAAATTTCGGGGTCTCCAAAGACCCGCCCTACTGCCCTGGATATTGTTGGCGTTTGCGATATGTCCGTTAGCTCACGCGAATGCATCGATTCCAAGTCCCAACACACTCGGACAAATATACTAGTCTCGTAGTTGCTCGTGTCTAATTTATTGATATTATAACAGTCTGGTAAGAAACGACGTATAGAACTATCAAGAGATCTCTCAAGCCATCGTGTATTCGTTCTATCGATAGTAATTTCTTTATCCTCCGGTGGTGTAAACCACTCACTATCACTTCTCTTTTCAGTATCTTTTGGCTGAGTTTCTTGAGATGACTTACTGTGAGATTCATCAAGCTCTTTGCCTTTCGTAGCTTCGCGAGTCTTATAATCAAGCGCCTCTTGCACCCTCGGCATCAACCGCTTGGCATTCTCAGCTAGCTTCTCGCGGTCATGCTCCTTCATACCCTTATAGAGGAGCATCTGGCCCAGCCAATCCTTACCGACGCCTTGCTCAGCCAGACGCACGCCATACAAGCTAGCACGCTGGCTAATGATAGCGCGGATACCAAGCTCACCCAGTGCCTGGCGGTGCGCTCGCACCGTAGCCAGCCACTCTTTGGGGCTAGGTACCTCACCAGCCGAGATATCGAGTGGTGAGCGGTTTATCTCTGTACCAAGTATCAGCGCTTCCTCCAAATCTTCATCGGTGTCCATTGGGATGAAGGCAAAGCGGTCGATGGTGGCTGCATCGATCGGTGCCCGGCCCACATACTCACTCGTCGCTCCGCGGCCAATCGTGTTGGCACTGGCAATGAAACGCGCCGTCTCGTGGCGTGGCACTCTGCTATCCGGAAACTCACCATGGCCATTGGCAAGCGCACTGTTGAGGATAGTCAAAATACTTGCGCTACCATTATCGATCTCGTCAAACATAAAGACGCCACCATTCTCATACACCTCACGGTAGGCTGTGTTATGGTAGTTACCAGTCGCATCGCGATAGCCCATGAGATCGGACTTGGATGTCGTTGGCCCGAGCGATATAGAACGAAATGGCAAGCCAAGGCTATCTGCTGCTTGCTCACCAGCAGTTGACTTACCACTCCCCGCCTCGCCATGCAGCCAGATAGGTACATCCGCCTGCAAGGCTGCGCGCACGAGAGGTGTGTGGTAGTGCGACGGCTTGGCTCTGTTAACAAACTGCTGCAATGCAGGGTATTCCTGCTGCCGTGTTGTATGATCTAGCGCGAGGATCGTCCGCAGTGCGTTTACAACCTCCTCGCTCGTCCCTTGGTGTAGTTGCTCGACAACCTGGCGTGCTTCGCTCAAGTCTGCAGTCACCCCCTGGTGTACTGCTTTGATATCGCGCAGTGTTTTGCCGCTCATCAGGTTACTAAGTGACTGGAGCGAAATCTCACCACTCCCTGCAGTATCTGCAGTGGTTTGCTCAGTGCTACCTGTTAAGGCTCTCTCTCTCTCTGGATTTGCCATATTTTCTCCTTATTGTCTAGATTACTTTATTGTAAAAGATACCGAGGAGATTTGTCAATTAGTAAACTATGGGATCTACTGAGAGGTTTACAACGCTAGTATAAAAAATGAACGTATTATAAGAACGTTCATTTTTGTTTACTATAATCATCGAAAAATATGAGACGACCCCAGACTTTGGGATAGCAATGCGCTACTGCACCGCATCCTCACCAAAATGCTTTTGCAGCCGCATTTTTATTTCTTCCCAGTTTTCAGGACCAAGAGTGCGGCTGAGCTGGCGGATACTCACGCCTTGGACAAAGCCTTGCTTGAGTGTCTCATCATCGGCCTTTGTCCATGGTTTGTAGGCGTTGGGGTGAGTCTGGCGCATTGTGGCGATCTTGGCCGCCCAGCTAGTGCTGCCAGTTTTGCCCGTTGGCTTCTTCTGCGGCGCGGTGGCACGCTGAGCAGCCTGTTCGCGCAGATGGGCAAAGCGCTCGGCATCTTGGGCAGCCCGGGTGCGCAGCTGCGTATCAATGATATACGCTTCGTCACTCATGGTAAGTGCCATGCGGTTGATACCGGTGAGATATATAGCATCGAGACTCTTAACGCGGCTCAGTGCCACATAGCCCATACCTGGGACAAAGGCTTTGCGTAGGTCGATGCGCGCGCTATCGAGCGTCATCCCCTGGCTCTTATGGACAGTAATCGCCCAGGCCAGGCGCAGTGGCAGCTGCGAGATACTGGCCCGCTTGCGCGTACCATCGCGCAGCTCCCAGGTGTCAGGCTGCATTGTCACCACATGGCCATTACGAAACTCCACCACGGGATAGTCCGTGCCTGGCTCGAAGTCTGTTACCCGGCCAATGCTCCCATTAGCAAAGCGCCGTGCTTGGTCGTTCTTAATAGCCATCACCAGTGCACCCCGCTTGAGCACTAGCACTTCTGGCGCAAGAATGCTCCGCTGGAGCGTATCAACATAATTTTGCCCACCAGTGCTGCTGCGCTGGTACGATACTTCGTCGCCAGGCAGCTCGGCCAGGCGGGCTTGGTTGATCCGATCGACATCGATATTGACGGTATGGAGCTCGGTTAGGTCGCTCTCGTGAGGTGGTTCTACCTCTGTGCGAGCCAGTAGATGCTCGGCATGGCGTCGGCGCAGATCACCAGCTCGCATAGCCGTTAGGATGTCTAGCAGGGCGTCACCCTCTTGCTGGCGGTATTGTTGGTCGAGATACAGAATAGCTGGGTCAAGCTGTCGCCAGGCTTGCGACTGCACCACAAAGCCCCCCTGCCGCCCGCCATCGCGATTAACAGGCGGCAGTTGAAAGAAGTCCCCACTCATCACTACTTGCAATCCGCCAAAAGGCTGATTCGGCACCTCGCGCACCCGGCGGCACACTTCGTCGATCATATCCAGGCGGTAGTCGTGCAACATACTAATCTCATCGATGATGAGCACATCTGTCTTGGCAATAATATCGCGCCGCGTCTTCGACAGGTGATCAAAAAAATTGTTCGGTAAGCTATCGTGGATGCCAATCCCCGCCCATGCGTGAATCGTACTGCCACCCAGGTGCGTCGCCGCAAGCCCCGTCGTAGCAGTGACGGACACATACTTACCATCCGCCTTACACTGGCGGATGAACTGCCCCAACACATATGTCTTGCCTGTGCCCGCTGGCCCTGTCAGCAGCGCACTCTGACCACTACGCAAAATCTCCTGTGCAAGTGTCTGATCCATAGACTCTAGTATACAAGGTTGTGGGGTGAGAGGCAAAGTATGTGTAGTCTATTGTGGTAATGTTGCACTACCAGGGATGAGCTGCGCGTAGTGCGTTTGCTCAAGTGCTTGCAGTTGCGCTGTATTAAATGACTGCATTGCCACTGCGTGCCGACTACTAAGGTGAGCAAGAAGTGCCTGCTGTGGATTATCGAGAAAATGTGCCACCACCAAGCCACCAATAGCCACTATACGCCGCGTCTCTTCGGGTGTTTGAATATTCGTCTCGCGGAGGTCGTCTACGCCATGCGCCACACTACCACCAAGTGTTTCATCAAACCACCCACGCGCCATACCTTGGTCATATGCACAGCACAGCGGCAATGGTGCACGCAAATTATGCTTACCAGCACGCTGAGCAAGCTGCCAGTGCCCCCCATAATTACCAATTGCTATATCAAATTCTGGATTATCTTTATCATCAAAGGTGAGGTCAGTCACCATACCAAGCCGTGCCGCTGGGCGCTCTTCACCAACAAAAAACGCACTTACATATGCAGTTGCTACTGATCCGGATGTCACAATTGTCTCGCGCATAGAATTATTATAGTAAAGCACAATGGGGCGAAAAATACAATAGAAGGAAACCGCACGTCAAGACACCCTTCCAGCCCACTACAGCAAACTCACCTGATGAAATATTGGCTCAGCCTCGCCACTCTACCGATCCCACACAAACCCCTCGCCAAAGTGCCCCCAGCGGGCGGTTGGTTCGTAGATGGGCTGGGTGAGCTGGAGCGTAGTAATGATGCCATGCGGGCTGAGATCGTAGCCTGTAATGGGCTGCTCTACCCCATCGATGATGGCGGTCGCCTCGACGGGCTGGTCGTGGCCGATTGCATACGCCAGGCGCACCAGCACCTCCTGCGCGTGGTGTTGTCGCAGACAATCCACTGCAATGCGCCGCGCCATATACGCCGCCGAGCGATCCACCTTGGTGGCGTCCTTACCACTAAAGGCCCCGCCACCAATCGGCACGCGTGGCCCATAATTATCGACGATGAGCTTGCGTCCCGTCAGGCCAGCATCAGCCGCAAAGCCACCAATCTGCCAGTCCCCTGCTGGGTTGCAGTGTAGCACTGGCACATCATATTGCTTATCCTTAAAAAATGTGTTCACATACGTCTGCTGCTGGAGCCACTCCTTGACTACCTCTGTTAATTCGTCTTTTGGTGCATGTTGGAAGCTTGCAACAATTGCCGTGATCTGCCCGCCACGCAGTGTTACTTGCGTTTTGCCATCGTAGGGCCAACGTTGATACAAAAATTGGTTCAATCGTCGCGCCAGCACTGTTTCGAATGGGAGCAGCTCGGGTGTTTCGTTGCAAGCATAGCCGATCATCACGCCTTGGTCGCCCGCCCCGCCATCATCCACACCACGAGCAATCTCTGGGCTCTGCTGAGCAATATGCTCAATTATCTCTACCTCATTCCCTGCCAAACGCTGTACAATCGGTGCCACTGCCACCGTCGCCTGCGACGTCACTTCGCCTGTCACAAACACCATGCCATGGCCGCCGCACACTTCCACCGCCACGCGTGCCTGTGGGTCGCGGGCTAGATAAGCATCAAGGATGGCGTCGCTCATTTGGTCGCAGAGCTTGTCGGGGTGGCCTGGGCTTACGCTCTCGGCGGTGCGAAACTGCGCTGATGTTATAGTCATTGCTGTCATAAAAAACTCCCTTCTCTTATCCTGCATGCCAGGCGAGAAAGGAGCTGCTCTCTTACGCGTCTCATATCTTCCCTGCGCACAGGCTGGAATTAGCACCTTACTCGCTTCCCGAGCAGGTTGCTGGCGAGTCATCGGGCCAGTCCCTCGTCGCACTCTGGATATTAGTGATATTGGTAATAGTATAGCATATATTTATACTAGGAATACCTACCCTGTCGATACAGCACAACACGACAAGGAAGATACAACTGCACTCAAGTTATCTCGCAGCCAGATTTTCCATAATTAAAAAACCGGTCGCTATGACCGGTTTTTGAGTTGTTCACTCTTTTCCAAGCCGCTCCCCGGCTCGTGCTCGGTTGGCCCATTGGTCAGCTAGCTCATTTTGCTCATGGCCGTTGTGGCCGCGCACCCAGATGAGCTTCGGCTGCACGGTGGTGTAAAGCGCATAGGCTTCTTGGACGAGCTCAAGGTTCTTGATCGGCCCGCTGCTCTTGCGCCAGCCCTTGGCTGCCCAGCCAGGTGCCCACTTGGTGAGGACATTAACCCAAAATTCGCTATCGGTATGGATCTCGCATTTCTCAGCCCCAGCTAACTTCATGGCTGCGATGAGGGCCATCCCCTCCATGCGGATGTTCGTCGTGTTGCCTGGCTCGCTGCCCAGCGCTACGGGCTTACCCTGCTCAATGACGGCATAGCCACCCGGACCAGGGTTGGGGCTGGCACTGCCATCGGTATAGAAGATGCGTGGAGTGGCTGCCATGCTAGTTACCGCGATCCACGCGCTGGAACTCCATCCAATCTGATGGCCGATACCACTTCGTGTCATTGTTATAGCGCTCGTCAAACTTCGCCTGGTGCCGCGCCAAGAAGTAATGCCTGCCACCATCGTGCTCGGCTTCGTAGCGAATATACATTTGGTCTGGGTAGTTCTTAGGTGCACCGCTGTAGAGCATCACATCAACTGTGTTGCCCGGGTTGAGCGTGTGCGACTCATTGCGCATATTCCCTAGATACTCCCAGCTTACAACCTTCACCTGCCGATCCGAATCATTCTTGATGCGTGCCCACACGTCAATTTTCGACGCGCTCTCATTCCGCACATCAACACGCTCGACGCGCACTACCGGAAAATTACTCATCTGCTTGTCTCCTTGTTTATGGGGTTATCGAGGTAATTATACCATATGGTGTGTGGAGTACTTACTAAATACAGCTCTACTTTGATGCTGCACACCATCACTACCTCTGTCATAATCAAGAGCTCTGTCATTACCTACGCTATATATAGCGTGCCCATATTTAGTGTCTAAGGTGGTGTGGAAAAGTCGTGGAGATTTTTTACTGGCACTAGACCACTGTGGGGTAGTCATTTTCTTCGCTTTTGCATTGCTGTATAGCTATCAACGCCACTATTCATTCCATTGCGTGTGATAGTGGGAGGCGAGAGTAATACCCATACCCCTATCACCCACCTGTATTTATCTATCATTTCACCTTACGAACCCATTACCTCTGTCATCATTTGTGGCGTATAGGGAGACAACATACTAAGCGGTATATCACAAGGAGGTACCTCATGATCGACCACTTCGGCATCATCGTTAAAGATATTGAAGCAAGTAAGGCTTTTTATGAAGCAGTGTTGGCACCACTGGGCTATGCCAAGACAATTGACGAATCATATGGCGTGGGCTTTAGTAATCCAGACCGGACGCAGCATACTGGGATATTTTGGCTTGGGCAAGGCGAGCCATCATCGCCGCTACACTTTGCTTTTGCTGCACCATCGCGGTCAGCAGTTGATGCGTTCTATGCAGCTGGCCGAGCAGCAGGAGCGCAGGACAATGGCGCACCAGGCGTGCGGGCAATCTATCATCCAAACTACTACGGTGCCTTCCTCATCGACCCAAACGGGCATAACATCGAGGCAGTGTGCCACGCTGCTGCATAGGGATACCCCTATCCTATCAGTGGGTGGCAGGGTATCTACGTGAAGATTATTTTCTCAATCAATAGTAGCTAAGCACGATAGTTTGATCTCTCCGCGAGTAGCGATTCTTTAGCCACTGCCAAAAGCAAAGAAGCCCGTATATAAATACCGAGCTTCTTACATTT
>CALHWA010000012.1 GCA_938036845.1 uncultured Candidatus Saccharibacteria bacterium
TTATTATTATACTATAAACTTTAATCAGAACATTTGCAGCGGTAGCTCACTTTTATAGCAGGTTCTAAAATTGAGGCACAACAAAAGACCAACACTCTCCGGAGCATTGGTCTTTTGTAAGTGAAGGCTTTGTCTATTCCGCAGGGTGATCCTGCTCGCGCTCGAAGCTGCGTTTGAAGCGAGCGAGGAGGCCACGGCGACCGAGGTGCGGCAGCTGGTTCTGCTTGTATTTGCGCAGCTGGCCAGCCAGTTTGCGCTCGACAATGTCGGTGGCAGCCAGAACGTTGAGTGTAGAGTCTTTAGCCTTGATGGTTTGGTCTGGCACAGTAATGACCACCTCTACCTCATATTTATTGCCATGCTCGCCATTGATCTCCTCGATGCGCACCATAGCACTGACGGTCTTGCGAGCGTGGCGCGACACCATGCGGTCGAGCGCACCGATCTTCTTGCGGATGTATTTTTTGGTTGGCTCGTCTGGCGAGTATTTGCCAATACCGGTAATGTCGATGTTTGCGATCATGCTGACCCCTTTCGTGTTAGCAACTTGTGCTTATAGTATAGCATGGTTGAGGAGAAAACAGGGGTTGTTATGGGCACATTATCGACGCGGATAGAGACCTTCAGCTAGTAAGTTCATCCGATAGGCCACCTCTTCTCGTAGCTTTTTAATCTGGTCGAGCAAGGCTTCAGTCTCTTTGCTCTTAGGTGGGGTCTCTATGCGGCAGTGCGCTCCTTCGATGAGATTTATGACATCTTTCAACTCTTGCGCATCAGTCTCTGCGCGCTCCATGTCTTGCTCACCATCTTCATCTACCGACTGAAAAAACGTGTACGGCTCACTGTCGAGCTGATCTGACCGATCTGCCTGGCTGCCATGGATACGCTCAATTTGCCACTGACCATCATGACCATCTTTTGGACGACCAGACTTCGAGCGATACACCACCCAGTCTTTACCATCAGGCGCCATAATAGCGACAGTCGGGCCCCAAACAACTGGTAGACTATAGGGCACAACGCCAAATACCGCTATATACTCGCCCTCGCGGCCTGTCAAGAATATCGTACGCTCGGTGGCGTTGGTTTCACCATCTTTGCTGAGCTCTGGGTTGGTTTGGATACGACGCTCCTGCAAAGCACTCTGCCTCCACCATGCATACTCGAAGGGTCTTTCTGTTAAGATACGGCTGAGCTTTTCTTGCAGCCGGTCTGCCAATTTTGACGGGTCTTGCCGCTCTCCGTTTGCTGGTGGCTGTTTTTCGTTCATTCTTGCTCCTTTATTGCAATGCTTTCGTCCTATAGTGCAGTATATTGTGAGTAATGTCAAATGGTCGTGAGCCGAGCTGTGTCGCTACGCTACTTTACGTTTGCTGATTGCGGTAGCGTAGCAATGTCTGGTACTTCGCCTCTACCTCAACGGTGTGCGCTGCAAGGCTATTGAGCGCTTCTATCAGGCGGCCAACCCGTCGCAAGCTATCCACCGGGACAAAGCTGCGCATAGTTACAGCTGGTGGCTTGTCCTGTCGTTCATTAGGATAAACTGGGGCAAGATGCGCCACATATGGCCGCATTGTCTGGCGATCGACCATGCGGCGATACGCACTTGTTTGGCCCGTTAGCCGATACACGTCAACTGCTTGGCCACCTATACAGCGGTCGGTTGTGCGGTCAACATAGCCAGAAACGATCAGTGTTGTGTCGCGGAGCGGGTAATCCTCCCTCGCATGTGTACCAACATATTGGGCGGCTCGGTACTCTACTGCAGGCCTATTATGCTGCCGCGCAGGAAGGACATGAGTTTCTGCCGCCTCCCACTGCGCAGCCCGGGCAAATGCTGCACCGGTGATGTGCCGTACCACCGCTTGGCCAAACCACGCTGCTGCGTACTGCATGGAAGAGGCAAAATGCTCAACGCGTGGGCCGTTTGCTTCGGATGCCACCAGCTCCCCTACTTGCGGTGCGCCGCACCGATTGCTTCGCTAATGGAGACGTAGTCGTCTCGGTCGAGCAGCTCCACCAAGCCTTCGTTGATATCGCCCACGACCTGTGGCCCTTCAAACATCAGCGCCGTCACCAGCGCCACCAGGCTCGCGCCAGCCCGAATCTTCTCATACGCATCTTCCGCTGTAAAGACACCACCCACACCAATGATGACAAAGCGGTCACCATATAGTGCATACGTCTTGTGGATAAGCCGCGTGGTAATGGCCTGAGCTGGCCGGCCACTAAGGCTACCGGGAGTATCGTCGGGCAAGACACTTGGGTCAGTGAGCTTGCTACGGTCTTTGACGAGGTTGCCGATCGTCAGGCCCGCAACATTATGCTTGTCGATGATGGAGAGGAGCTTGGCAAACTGCGTCCACGTCTTGTCCGTCGGCATCTTGATAAAGACGGGGCGCGAGAGCTTCAGTTCATCCACCGCAGTGAGGAGTTTCTTGAGGCGAGCGGGTGTGGTAAAGGGCTCACCGCCATAAGCATTGGGGCACGAGATATTAATTTCGTACAGTGGTGCGCAACCAGCTTCTTCAAGCTGGCGAAGGCTGTCGCAGTAGTCGGCAATCGCTTGCTTGGGGCGGACTTGCTTGGGGCTGTTCGTCTTGGCTACGGATACGCTGAGCGGAAAGTCGCGCCAGACCCGTGGTGAGTAGCTGCGAATCTGCTCGATTGCCTTGGCCACGCCGCGATTGGCCAACCCAACATTAACGACGATCGACTGCTCACTAGCCAAGCGCCGAAACCACGGCTTGGGGTTGCCCTCACAAGGTGCAGCCGTTACCGAGCCACCAATCTCAAAACCGCAACCAATTTTCTTCGCCACAGGAGGCAAGTCAAAATCTTTATCCAGCCCAGCAGACAGACCGATGGGATTAACAAAGTTGAGGCCAAGAATAGTCTGCTCGAGGCGAGGATTCTTGTAGCGCCAACCACTAAGGAGCTGCTCACCCCGGATGGCATGCAGTGCCCGCGCTGTCCAGAGCATCGACTGGTGTGCTGCATCGGGCTGCCGCCGAAAAAGAAGCGGCTTGGCAACTTTGGCATAGCCTTTCCGACTCATTTTTCTAATTGTGCGCCCCATCTAGAGTACCTCCCTGTTGTTCAGATATGGCTGCAGCACCGTTGGCACACGGAGCTGGCCATCTGTTGTTTGATAATTCTCGATAATTGCTACGAGTGCGCGAGCCAAGCTCACTGCTGTGCCATTGAGGGTGTGTACCACCTGGAGCGAGCCATCAGCCCGGCGGACGCGAATGCCAAGGTTGCGCGCTTGGAAGTCGGTGCAGTTGCTGCAGCTGGTGAGCTCGCGGTAGGCGCCATCAACGGGCGACCAATACTCGATGTCGTACTTCTTGGCGGCTGGTGCACCGAGGTCTCCCGCCGCGATATTGACCACGTGGTATGGCACGCCCAGGCTCTGCCAAATTTCCTCCTCCAGAGCAAGGATCTTCTCATGCATCTGGGCCGACTGCTCGGGCAGGCAGTAGATATACATCTCTAATTTGTTGAATTGATGCACCCGGAACAGCCCGCGGCTAAACTTCCCGGCAGCGCCAGCCTCTTTGCGGTAGCAGGGGCTGTAGCCAGCGTAGAGGAGCGGTAAGTCCTTCTCGCTTAAGATCTCATCGGCATGGAAGCCTGTCAGCGGGGCCTCGGCTGTACCAATAAGCATGGTATCTTCGCCCTCGATGAAGTACTCGTTACTCTCTTTATCGCTCTTGGGTGCAAAGCCCGAACCACGCGCCACGCGGCCACTCACCATGTGCGGCACCGTCATGGGGCGGAAGCCTTTGCTCACGAGGAAATTGAGGGCGTATTGGTAGATGGCATTCTCGAGCAGCATGAGGTCGCCCAGCACATAATAAAACTTCGTGCCAGCCACCTTAGCACCGCGCTCGAAGTCGAGCCAACCCCGGCTCGTAGCGAAGTCGAGGTGATCTTGCGCCGACTCACGCCGCTCACCCCACTGCTTCATCTCTACACTATCTGCCTCGCCGCCCAGTGGGACGTCTGGCAGGGTGATATTTGGCACTGCCTCGAGCTGAGTAAAAAAGTTGTTCTCTATGGTGCGCAGCTCCTCTTCCAGCGTTGCAAGCTCGGCTTTGAGCGCCTTGCCTTTGGCGATGAGTTCTTGGCTGGGTTTGCCGCCCTTCATTTGAGCGGCTGTCTCGTTGCGCGTGGTGCGCACAGCATCCACCCGCTGCTGGAGCTCCCGGCGCTGATCGTCGCACGCGAGAAGCGCTGCGATGGACACCTCATAGCCCTTATGGCGCGCTGCTGCCTGCACCTCGTCGGCATGCGCGCGAATATAACGAATATCTAACATAACTATATTATATCAGATACCACGCCAAGCGTAATGGCAATTTGTTCGATAAAACTTCCGGACGATCCGCCTGCCCAGTCGGGGTATCATTGGGCACCATTCCCTGCCAGCTCACCTCTTATTTTTTGGCCTCACCCCCTACTCGCAAGCGTACTATCGGCTGGTATTTCTGGCTATTTATCTAAGCACAGAACCAGCTATGATAGCTGGTTCTGTAGAGGCTGGTAGTGAGCTGCCGAGCTTAGTCTGATATCTTAACGATGCTGAGGCTTGCATCGGTGATATTCGCGTCTTGGCCAGCCGAGTAGATGACAAGCTTGAGCGGCGTCCCGGCCGTTACTCGCATCAGGCGAGTGTATGGCATAGTAAAGCGGTAGCCGTGTTGGTTGTTACTCCACACCCCTTCTGGGGTATCGCGGGCTGTGTCGTTGACAGCCTGGTATACACCACGGGCCGACGATGTATCGTTCAGGCGAATCCGCGATTGGATGAGGTAGACTTGGTACAATGTACGATTTGCTCCCGGCATCCCACGACCCGCCACCGTTGTTTGTCACGACGGTCTTGAGCGGCACTGGCGCAAAGGTATCCTTGGCAATTGTTGCAGCCGTAACGCCACCATTGCCATTGCCAAGCGTTGCCGTAAAGATAGTCATCTGGGGGAGGCTCTTCCATTCCATGTCGCAATTTGCGGCCGACTTCTTCGACAATATTTGGCCAACCGTACCACCCGCCGGCACCGTGCTACCCGCAAAGGTAAGGCCAAGCTGAGAGGTGCCATTGCCCGTGACGGTCATATTGGGCGAGCATGGCTGAGTGCTGTTAGTCACATTAATCGTTGCGTTGGTGCCATCCTGGCCTTTGGGCCCAGTAGCACCTTGCTGCCCCTGGATGCCCTGTTGGCCTTGTGGGCCTGGCTGACCAGCATCACCCTTTTCGCCCTTGAGGTCGGTGTAGGCAATGAGGTTTTGCCAGGCTGTTTCGCCAGTGTAGCGCCACTGGATGTAGAGTGTGCCCTTTTGGAGCTCGATGGTTCGGCCATCGGCACCAGCTGGGCCGGTTTGGCCCTGCGGACCTTGTGGGCCGGGCTGGCCGGGTTGGCCTGGTTGCCCTTGTGGGCCAGTGTCTCCTTGGTCACCCTTCGGGCCGGGCACACCTCTTTCTCCTTGTGCGCCAGGTGTACCAGGTGCACCCTGCTCACCCTTAGCGCCAGTGTCACCCTTCGGGCCAGCATCGCCCTTCTCGCCCTTCTCACCTTTTTCACCATTTTTGCCGTCTTTACCATCTTTGCCGGGCTCGCCTTTGTCACCTTTTTCGCCCTTGTCACCCTTAGCGGCCGATGCACCATCTTTGCCGTTGACTCCGTTTGCTCCGTCCTTACCGTTGGCGCCATTAGCGCCGTTTGCGCCATTCTTGCCAGCTGCACCACGAACACCATCACGGCCACGAGCACCGTCTACGCCGTCGCGGCCATTGGCGCCGTCTACACCACGAGCACCGCTCGCACCGGCCTCACCGCGCGCACCTTGCTCGCCTTTTGCCCCACGCAAGTCCTCCACCGAGGCAATATCGTGCCACGCGCCATTCATAAATTGCCACTGGATCTTCCCATCATGCTGGCGCAAGCTCACTTGGTCTGGCCGCACACCCTTGAAGCTACTATTGTAGCCCCATGGCCACCACCACCAAAGCAATATAATGATGATTAATAATATCCCAAACAAGACAAATACAAGCGAACGACTTGCAAATTTTTTGCGGTGTTCATTCATAGTTATACCCCTATTTATACCCTTTTGTCTGATTATAGCACAAGCATTATAAAATTAAAGAGTAATAGCTTCTCGGCCTTCGAGGCTTGGCTATTTTGGGTCGATTCTCTTGCTCTACCCCTGTTAGGTGTACAGTAGCACTCCTCTTAGCTAG
>CALHWA010000013.1 GCA_938036845.1 uncultured Candidatus Saccharibacteria bacterium
AACATCCCTGAGCACGAGCGCAAGGACTTTACACTCTACGTTGACGAGTTTCAGAACTTCGCCACCGATAGCTTCGAGACGATCCTCAGTGAGGCACGTAAGTATCGCTTGAGTTTGGTCTTGGCTAACCAGTTTATGACACAGCTCAAGGAAGAACTGCGCGAGGCGATCCTTGGTAACGTTGGTACAACCATTACGGGCCGAATTGGTACGACTGATGCTGAGATTATGGTCAAGCGCTACACGCCTGTCTTTACTGCTGAGGACTTGACCAAACTGCCAAACTTCGAGTCCGTCTGTGTGGCGCAGATTAATGGCACACCATCGGCACCATTTAGCATGGCGTGGATTCCGCCAATGGGCGAGCCAAACCAGCAATTGAGCGGTGCTCTCAAGAAACTCTCGGCCGCGAAGTACGGCCGGCCGCGCGACCAAGTGGAGCGCGATATAGCTGCCCGCATTAGTGTGCAGCAGCCCAGCCAGCCAGCAGCCGGAGCAGGGCGCCCAGGGGGTGGAGCTGGAGCTGGAGCTGGCGGTGGGTCGTCCTTCCTCGATGAATGGCTTGCCAAGCGTAAGCAGATGAATGCAAAGAAACCGCAATCGGCGGCAGCACCATCAAGCGCACCAATCTCACGGCCCGGTAACCCAGCTGCTCAACCAGCTCGGCCACAAACCGCGCCAGCTTCTTCAGCTCAACCATTGCGTGCTCAGCCAGCCGTGCCATCGGCTTCTTCGCTCTCCCAAGCACCACGGCCACAGCCAGCTAGTGCTCCCCGCACTATGCCAAATCCAAGCGCGTCATCTCCATCGTCGGCTACTCAGCCTACTCCACCTCCATCGCCAGCGGTGCAGGATGCGCTTGATAGAGCACGCCATGCTGCGCGGCCCAATATCCTTGGTGGCCAGCAGACCGAGGCGCGTGCTCAGTCTACTCCACCAGTCGCACCGTCACCCGCTCCCAAGCCACCTATGCCAACGCCAGAAGAGCTAGAGCGCGAAGCTCTGCGTCGCCAAGGTACTCTCAACACGCATGGCGACCTGAGCGGCGAGCCACAGGAAGTATCGATTAAGCTGCACTGATAAACGCTTAATACAGGTGATAGAGAACACAAGCAGCAAGTACGATATTTTTCGACGTTCGTTACCATGTGTATTATACTAAGTTTATGAAAACCCACTATGTTTTACAAAAGTTGATCCAGGGGCAACAGTATGTCGGCGACGATTGGGAACTGGATTCTGATAACACAACCTGCCGAAACAAGCTCACGTCTGCGACGACAACATTCGGTGCCGACGACACATGCCCCTGGTGTATTGAACTTGGAGTTGGATTCACTCTACAAAAATATGTCGAAATCGGCGACCCATATCTTATAGAAGGCAGTCGTTACGTCCTTACTGTCTGCTCGCCGTCGTTCGTTGATGATCCACGTGGCAGGTGGTACTTTGAGGACGATAATGAAGCAAAGCCTCTGATTATGAATACGCTTGATTATGACGTTATCTCTGAGTTCGTTCGAACGAAATTAAAGGAGTACATTTTTACGCCAACACCTGACCGTCCGTATGGAGATGATATAGAATTTCACAATGTCACGAAGCACTGGCTCTTTGATGCAGATTGGGAGGATTATTATCGATAGTTCTTTTGTCAAAGATACTCCTTAGATATTTGAGCTA
>CALHWA010000014.1 GCA_938036845.1 uncultured Candidatus Saccharibacteria bacterium
CAACGTCAGCATATTCAGCTGGGCGAGACGGTCATTCTGTGCAGTATATCGTGGTTCACCACGAAGCTGCCACAGGCTTAGACGGTGCAGCCATTACAGCTATGTGGGACAGAATGCAGGCACAGTCTGCACACTATTCTGTGGACGGTGCAGGCACTATCACCCAACACGTACTGGAGAGCAACACCGCATGGGCGTGTGGTCGCTGGGTGGCGAATTGCGAGAGTATTTCCATCGAGCATGCCAATAACTCCACGAACCCGTGGACTGTGTCAGAAGCTACCCTAGAGAGCGGCGCACATCTTGTTGCTGCGCTACTCATTAAGTACGGACTTGGCTATCCACGTTGGGGCGGAAACGTCCGACCACACAAGCAGATCGTGGCTACGGCTTGCCCTGGCGAGCTTGCCGGCTCTCAGAATACTCACTTCATGGAGCGTGTGTGCTACTGGTATGAGGTAATGACCGGCACCCGTTCAAGCTCTGAGATTGGCTGGCACACCAACGGCAAAGGCAGCTGGTGGTATCAAACAGGCGAGAGCGCAGACGAGTACGCCGTCGGCTGGCTCAAAGTCGGCGATAAGTGGTATTACTTCAACGAGAAAGGCTGGATGCTCACCGGCTGGGTTCACGCTTCCTGGGAAGGCTCTGAGAAGTTCTGGTGGCACTTCGGCAAGACTGGCGCACTTGAATCGGGTGATTGGCTTGAGTACAACGGAAGCTGGTACTTGCTAGGATCTGACGGCCGCATGGCCACAGGCTGGCAGGAGCGCGACGGCAGGCAGTACTACCTCGACGAGACTGGCCGCATGATTACTGGCTGGCTCAAGCTGGGCGATGACTGGTACTATCTACGCTCCGATGGCTCACGAGTTGAAGATTGTCTCTATGAGGTCGGAGCAGACAACATCTGCGCCTTCGACAAACAAGGCAAGCTGCTCACAGGCGACATCACAGTCACAACCAATGACGATGGATACATCGCTGGAATTAAGTAACACACAACCCCTCCTGGCTAAGTGCTGGGAGGGGTATTTTTATGTCCCAAGCGCGTCCCAAATGGCATTTTTACGCATATCTTCTGAACCTTATCACCAACAAAACTGCACTTAATACGCATATAAACAATACAGAAATTAAACTGTTACAATAGCTGCATGGATACTTTATTTTCTGGCATAGAACGTGCCGCTAAAAAAGCTA
>CALHWA010000015.1 GCA_938036845.1 uncultured Candidatus Saccharibacteria bacterium
ATTAAGAGTGCGACATACAGCCTCCATGGTGCGTATGCCTATGGCCAGCTGCGCAGCGAGCATGGCGTGCACCGCTTGGTGCGGCTGAGCCCATTTAATGCTGACCATTTGCGCCAGACAAGCTTTGCTTTGGTGGAGGTGATGCCAGAAATCGCTGGGCCCGAGCAGGTGCAGCTTGAGGACAAAGACCTCCGGATCGACGTCTACCGCAGCGGTGGCAAGGGTGGGCAGGGCGTTAATACGACCGACTCGGCAGTACGCGTTACCCATTTGCCTACTGGTATCGTCGTTGCGATTCAGAACGAGCGCAGCCAAATTCAAAACCGTGAGACGGCTCTCACTATCCTGCGCTCGCGCCTCGCTCAGCTCCAGCACGAGCAGCAAGCCGCCAGCCTAGCCGACCTCCGCACTGGTGAGTCCGCTAGCTGGGGCGCGCAAATCCGCAACTATGTGCTTCACCCCTATACTCTCGTCAAAGACACCCGCACCAAACACGAAGCCCACGATGCTCAAGCCGTCCTCGACGGCGGCATCGACGGCTTTATCGAGGCATATTTGGCGATGGGGGTGGGGGAGAAGTAATAGATATACAGGTAAGAGCAGTGCCTTTATTCGTATACTAGACCATTTTGTAATATACGACAAAAATAGATCAAAAATAGCATCTATCTGTGGTAATAAGTGGTACAATAAGGGCATATGAGAGAAACTGATTTTTCCATCAAGCAATTGGTGGCATATTGCCTTGATTATGCAAATTTAACAGCATCACCAACGTTGACGCGGCCAATCAGCACAGGTCTGATCCCAAGGGAGCTAATCGATCTTGACCGCATTATTTTTAGCAATACAGACGGATACTCTTTTGAGTTGCGCACGGCAATCAGTCAGAAGGAACAAAGCAGCCTAGAGGAAGGAGAGATTGAAGCGCTTCGACAGGTCATTGAACGAGATACACCATTTGCTGAGGCAATCGCTAAGATTGATAGAAAATTTCGTGTCAATGGTTATACAAAGCAGGTCGTGCTCGAAACTGGCTTTGTTGACTTTCGAGCTAAGAAGATCAAGCGAGCATTTTTTGCAAATAATACAGAAGAGGAAGAAGGGGATGAGCTTGAAAAGTTCTCTCGTGCACTGATACGAATCCCTATTCAGCTCTCAGTAAAGCCTGATCAATACAACACCAGAGTCAACATTACGCTATTGGATGAAAGTGTTTCTATTCTTATTAACCAATTTCGAGATTGCATTCCGCAGGAAGACTTCGATGAGCTATTCTCATATGTTGCTGAGCTGGAGGCAGAGGAAAGGCATTATTTACCGCTAAAAAAGCAGTTTATCGAGCAAGTCTGGAGTAGATTTTTTGCTATTCTTCATAGGATTGGTGCAGAAGCGCTGACTGAGGTGCCAAATTATACAGAATGCCGTATTATGCTGGTGAGCAAGGCGAACTACTTTTTGTCAGAGGACCTTGATGTAATGACAAAGCTGGACGAACAATCCCTTATAGATACAGCGATAAGCGGCTTCGTATCGAGTGATCAGATGGATATCGAAGAAGCAGTTGATGACAAAGGTGAAACGGAGATATTCTTTCCATTTTCGTATGATAAGTGGCAGTTGAAAACACTTGGTATTATTAAGAATAAAGCAGTTATTGTTGAAGGTCCTCCTGGTACTGGTAAGTCACAAACAATTGCAAACTTGCTTGTGCATCTAGCAGCAACTGGCAATAAAGTCCTCTTCGCTAGCCAAAAAGACCAAGCAGTTCGTGGTGTAAAAGACAAGCTGAAGGAGCTCGCAATACCGTTTTTGTTTGGCTATATTCCAGACAGAGAATCGCGCCTTCATTCAGAAAACGACGAGAGAGATAGTGCGGCAAATACACTGGTATCGCTCGATAGAGAGTTTGAAAAGAAAGCACTGTTGCCCGACCAAAAAGTCCCACTAACCTTGATTAGTGATTTTAAAGAAAAGTTTAATGACCACGCTGCAATAGAACGCAAAATATTTGCCATTACAAATGAAATGAATGCCTTAGTAAAATATAAGGATTTTGCTGATTGCTTAATAACAGAAGAGCAATACGACGAGCAGGTAGATTACATCAAAAAACTGATTACTGTCACGCAGCAAACTAATCAGTTTGAGCAAGACCACCAGACATATGTTGACCAGAAAGACAGAGCATACCAAGACCTAGAAATTACACTAGATGCTGAAATCGAGACAATTGCAACTATTATCAAAAAGTGTGAGGAAATTCTACCTGAGCGATCAGGTTTTATTAACAAAGCAATCATTAATATTAAGCTCACAGCAATGCTTAAGACTACTGCTAAGGATCTTGCGCAGGAGATATATCGAGATATTGAAGCAGTTTTGTTTGATGATAGTCTGACAAAAACGCAAAAACTAAAACAATTGCGTCTCCTGAAGGACTATTTTGTGTATAGCAACCTTGTTGCACAAAAAGACGATCTCATGTCGATGGGCAAAGACAGCTTCTTGAAGAATCGAGGCATTCTTGCTGCACTTAACAAACTTATCAAGGCGGAGGGTAAAGAGCAGGTATTTGATCATATTGCATCTTATCGCCAGCTGCAGCAAGAACTTGATGGTTTGCGGCGCTCGATTGACTCTAATGCACAGCATGGGTATGGGACAGTCAATGATATACGCAAAGCGATCTGTGACTTGCGAAAGTTTTATCGAGAAGACACGATTGGTTTTGTGCGCAATAGGGTGCTTGCTAATCTGGATGAGCTAAAGCAATCAAAGGAAACTCGGTCTAAACTAAGGCAAATAGCACGCTCTTTGACAAAAAGCAAAAAAGCATACCGGACATTCGATAAACTCAAGCATGATCAACACAACTTTGATGTGATGTCGGATGTATTACCAATTTGGATGATGTCGCTTGACGATGTGAGCCGGATTATTCCTCTGCAAGCTGGAGCTTTTGATTATGTTGTTATCGATGAAGCATCGCAGTGTAATCTCGCATACGCACTCCCAGCAATGTTCCGTGCGAAGCATGTTATATTCTTTGGTGATAGCCTCCAGATGCGCGATACAAATACGCTCTTTAAGTCGAATGAGCAACTCACTGCAATTGCCAAGAAGCATGCGGTACCTGAGCAATTTCAGATAAAAGCAGAAGAAGATACAATTAAGTCGATTATGGATATTGCAGGGCTCGCAGGGTTTAAGACGGCAGTACTGAAGAACCACTATCGATCACCCAAAGAGCTTATTGGATTTTCGAATCAGAATTTTTATGAAAAAGTTGGTCGCGCACTAGATGTCGTCAATGATAACATTTTGACCTACCAAGATACGAACCGTGTCTTGCTTAATCATGTGATAGATGTTGATCCACGGCTGGAGGACTCGGCAAAGACAAACCACTCAGAGGCAAGATATATTCGTCGGCTTATCCAAGATATCCGCAAGGATAAGCGATTAAAAAACAAATCGATAGCGGTCCTCACCTTTTTTAATGAACAGGCAGAGCTACTAGCTCGAGAGATTGATGATGATTCGATAAAGATATCAACGATTGAAGGCATCCAAGGAGATGAGCGAGATATCATCATTTATTCGTTTGTTATTACCGATCCAACCAGTGGCAAGAGGCGCTACCAAGCGCTCACTGGCGAAGGTGGTGAAATCAAGAAGAGCGCAAACGAAGGGCGAGTGAATGTGGCGTTTAGTCGTGCGCGCCAACAAGTCCACTGCGTGACATGTATACCACCAATAAGCTGGCCGGATGGTGTATGGATCAAGAAGTATCTCGCATATGTAGATGCGCATGGTTTTGTAAGACGCCACGAAAAGAGCGAGCTACAATTTGATTCAAAGTTTGAAGAAGATGTGTATGACTATCTTATGAATAAACTATCGCCAGAAGACTATCTTATTCAAACACAAGTTGAAAGCTGCGGGTTTAAAATTGATCAAGTAATTACCGATATAAGAAGTGGCAAGAAGCTTGCAATTGAGTGTGATGGACCAACTCATTTCGAGCATGGAGATGGTCAAGTATACGTCCAGAGTGACTGGGAGAGGCAAAGTGTACTTGAGACGGCTGGTTGGAGTTTTTATAGGATATCATTTTTTGATTGGTATAACATGAG
>CALHWA010000016.1 GCA_938036845.1 uncultured Candidatus Saccharibacteria bacterium
CCAAACTCCAGGTGCAGGTTCTCGTCCTTCGTCACCCAGTCGAGCAGCGTGCCGACATTGCGCAGCAGATTACGGCGGCGGAAGCTCATCCCCACCATAAAGCCGCTGTAAAACCAAATCCCTTCCAGCACGATGTTATACGCCACCAGGTTGCGCACAAAGTCCTTCTTACCTTCCAGCGTCGTCACATCCGGGCGCTCCTCCATCATGCGCGTAACGTACTTTGTCTGGAAGGCAGCTTTATCTGCCAGGGATTTTTTACCCCAGCCCGCCGCATAAATTTCCTCACGGTCAAACGGGAAGGTCTCGATAATATACTCGAAGGTCATAAAGTGGTTGGCCTCTTCCCACATCTGCTTCGAAAGATACAGGTGGCACTCGGCGGCGTTGACACAGGGGTAAATACCAAACGCCAGCGATTTATTAATCAGCAGCTCGTTAGGATTAAGGTAGCTAATCACCGTCTTCAGGGCGTGCTTTTCGTCCTCGCTCAATTTCTCAAAATCGGCCAAATCCTGGCTTAGCTGCACCTCATTCGGGAACCACGTGTTGGCCACCGCTTGGTTGTACAGGCGGTACGCCCAGTCATAGCGCACCGGCTTAAGCTGCAAGCCATCGCGTACGCCTGATCCTAGAATGCCCATTATTACCTCCTTGTTTTTGTAAAAAACGAATTAATTATTATACTATCTACACTTATATTTCTTGTTCCATATCTGCTGGGTGACGCTTAGCTACAGAACTGTTATCTGGCTGGCTCGATTTTTTCTCTTTTTGTGGTACTGGGAAGAGTGGTGGGTTCAGGCCGACATCAAGGGCATCTTGCCTATAACACGTTGGTTCTATGTGGTTTGCCCCTGCAATTGCTGCAGTGCCAACACCATAGCTCACACTCATGGTGGCCAATTCTGCCCTCTCTGGGAGTGGCAACTCAGCAAAGTCTATCGTGCTTTGTTCGCTCGCTACTCCCGTTTTTCCTTCATGCGTCATACTATTCCTTCTCCTTCCCTTCCTCCTGCTTCTTGCGTGCGCGGTAGAATCCACCAAAGCCTACGCGCTTGGCGTCTTGGTGGAGTTTTTGCTCGGTTTTGTTGGCGCGAATGGAGACCTGCTCGGACTGGTGGCGTGGCTTCACGTGCAAATAATACGTCGTTTTCAGGCCGCGACGCCAGGCTTCACTGTAGATCGTAATATACTCCTCGATATTACGCGATTCTAAGTACATATTGCGGCTAATCGCTTGGTCAACCCACTTCTGAGCGCGGGCTGCTACCTCAATGAAGGCATACGGGCTCAGCTGAAAGCTCGTCTTATACACATCGCGCACCGCCTGAGGGATCTGCTCCATGTGCTGGATGTCGCCTTGGTTAGTCAGCAGCTCATCCTTAAGCTCCTCCCACAGGCCGAGTGCTTTGAGCTTGCGCACAAGGTTAGCATTAACCTCGAGGAATTTACCATTGAGCGTGCTCCGGCTAAAGATCTGGCTAAATTGCGGGTCGATCCCTGGAGTGGTACCCGTCACGTGCGAGATATTGGCGGTAGGCGCAATAGCCATCAGCGTGGCATTGCGCATGCCGCGTTTCACCTTGGGGCGCAGCGCCTCCCAGTCGAGGCGGCGAGTCGTGTTAATTGCTACTGCCTCACCCCGCTGCGCGCCAAGTCGGTCGATCGTGTCGATAGGCAATTCTCCCTTACTCCAGCCACTGCCAGCAAAGTTAGGATAGCTACCACGCGTCACCGCTAGCTCGGCCGACTCATCGATGGCGTAGTAGCTAATAAACTCCGCCAGCTGATCGATCAGCTCGTACGCCGCCTCAGATTCATAGCTCAGCTCGAGCTTTTCTAGCACATCAGCAAGACCCATAAAGCCCAGGCCAATCGCCCGATTTTGCAGGTTGCTATTCATCGCCTCGGGGATGGGTGTTGTGGTAATGTCTACAAGGTTATCGAGCTGCCGCGTGGCCGAGCGCGTCGCCTGCTCGAGCCGTGGCCAGTCCCACGTCTTGGTCGCGTCATCCAGGAAGGCACTGAGGTTAATACTCACCAGATTGCACACCGCAATATTGTGCTCATCTTGCGGCAAAGTGATCTCTGTACAGAGGTTACTAAGATGAATAGTCCCAGTTTTATTGTTGAGCGCGCGGAGGTTGATGGCATCCTTCCAGGTGAGCCACGGGTGGCCGGTGGCCTGCAAACTACTCAGAATTCTGTGGAATTGCTGGCGCGCAGGCAGCTTGTCATAAGCGCGTAGCTTGCCTGCTTCGGCCTGAGCAATGTAATACGCATACCGCTCGGCAAAGGCTGCGCCATACAGCTCACTCAGGTCACTGACCTCAGCCGGGTCAAAGAGATACCAGTCTTCGTCCGCCTGCACCCGGCGCATAAATTCATCACTAATAAACACCGCTGTGTCGAGATAGCGTGTCCGCAAATACGGGTCGCCCGAGTTAGAGCGCAGGTCGATGAATTCTCTAAAATCGATGTGCCAGTTCTCCATATACACCGCTGCCGCACCCATCTTTTTGCCCTTGCGCGACACCGCAAACAGTGCCGTGTCGACCATCTTCATAAAGGGGATTGGCCCGGTACTTGTTGTGTTAGTTGTCTTGACTGGGCTACCTGCCGCCCGCAGCTTGGTAAAGCTAATGCCAATGCCGCCCGTTCCTTTGGCAATCCACATTGTATCGCGCACACTCTTGGCAATCGACTCCATATCGTCCTGCACTTCCATGACGAAGCAGTTGCTCAGCTGTGGGAACGCCCCGCCAGCATTGACGCGGGTGCTACCACCCGGGCTGTATTCGAGATTAGCCATGTGCTGGTAAAACTCAATGGCTGCCTCGGTGGGGTGCTCCTCGTTGTAACTCAGTCCCATGGCAATGCGCATGGTGGTAAACTGCGGCACCTCGAGCGGCTCGCCGTTTTGCTTGCGCAGGGCGTAGCGGTTGCGGTTGGTCACCACGCCAAGGTATTTGCTAAGCCTGTCTTTACTCGGGTCAAGCGCGGCAGCCAGGCGCTCGAGATCAAAAATTGTCTCATCTTGCATGCGGGGGTC
>CALHWA010000017.1 GCA_938036845.1 uncultured Candidatus Saccharibacteria bacterium
GAGCCACTGTAGCATAATCTGGCCGGAACATTTTCGGTCTGGTGATAGCCCCTCAGGCAGTCTTCTCAGTCCAAGACAAGATAGAATAACGCAAGAAAGGAATATGAGCTTATGAACACTCTCACGCAAACCATCCTCGACACGGTGCCAGTTGGTGCGCTGGCTACTGTCAATCGCGACCGCACGCCGCTGGTGACACCGCTGCACTTTGTCCGGGTGGGGGATGCGATCGCTTGGCTGTCTGATCGTGAGGCGCGCCACTCGCACAACGCCTTTCGCACTGGGCGGGCAGAGTTTGTGGTGTGGAATGACGCCAAGCAGGCTGTCTATCTCCACACCACAGTGCGCGAAGCCCGCGAGGACGAAGTCGCGGCCATTACTGAGGCATACACGGCCAAGCTGGGGAGCTTCCGCCCCCAGTGTGCCCAGCCGCAGTGGTATGTTGCACCGATTGGCCAGCTGGATGATAATTCTACAACAGAAAATTGGGTGCACTACCTTGCATAAAACGCTATATATAGCGTACAATAGACACTATAACTAAAAAACGGGTAGGGAATAATATATGACGCAGACGACACAAACGACATCACCAACAACCGATCCAGCAACCACGCAGGCGCAGACTACCAAGCCCCAGCTGACGGACGATATGACGCTGGAGGAAAAGCTCGATGCCATCGAGCAGGCACTGCTGGCCGCTCAGCAGGTTGCCGTCGACCAAGCAGCGGCGAGTGGCACCCCTGTTATTATGCCAGATCCAGCGGAGCTAACGATGTGTGAGGGCTGCCAATAGGTGGCACGTATCACTAACCAGCAAAAGACCAGCGATCGGGCTGGTTTTTTGCTAGTATACTGCTTATGGATACATGCTACAATAGAACGCGAGAGGGAGATTGTATGACACAGATACACCAACCAACGTATATTTTTGTCACCGGTGGGGTACTCTCTGGGGTGGGTAAGGGCATCACGGCGGCCAGTATTGGTGCGGTGCTGCAGGCTAAGGGCTTATCTGTCTCGGTGCAAAAGTGCGACCCGTACCTCAACGTCGATGCTGGGCTGCTCAACCCCAAGGAGCATGGCGAATGCTTCGTGACCAAAGATGGGGCAGAGACCGACCTTGACCTTGGCCACTACGAGCGCTTTTTAGATCTTGAACTGACCCAGCGTAATGCTACGCTAGCGGGGCGGCTGCTGCGTGATTTGATCGCCGATGAGCGGGCTGGGAAGTTTGGCGGCCAGACGGTGCAGCTGGTGCCGCACCTCACCCAAGCAATTAAACGAGCTATCCACCAGGCAGCAGCGGGTCAGGTGCATATTGTGGAGATTGGTGGCACGGTGGGAGATTATGAGGGGCTAAGCTTCGTTGAGGCGATCCGCGAATTCTCGCTCGAGGTGGGGCGCGAGCAATGCCTCTTTGTCCATGTGGTGTATGTGCCGTTTCTTGCGACCAGCCAGGAATACAAGACGAAGCCGGCCCAGAATGCTATGGCTGACCTGCGCGGCTTTGGTATTATGCCCGATGTGGTGGCAGTCCGCACCGAGGGTAGCATTGCGCCGCCGCGTGGCGTGGCGGATAAGATTGCCATTGCCAGCGGGGTACGACCAGAGGGGATCATTATGATGCCAAATGTCGATACGGTCTACAAGGTACCCCTGATGGTAGCACGCGAATTGGGTCCGGTGCTGGCGAGCTTTACTGGCAATATGACGGTACCAGATATGACACGCTGGCAGCAGCTGGCCCGGCACGATAGCCAGACCTACCGCCAGCGGCTGACGATAGGCCTCGTGGCGAAATATGTTGATAACGCCGATACCTATCTTTCTATTACTGAGGCGCTCAAAGCAGCGGCCTGGGCGCA
>CALHWA010000018.1 GCA_938036845.1 uncultured Candidatus Saccharibacteria bacterium
TTGCGGCGGCAAAAATTGAGCCGACCACTCGGGTGAAAGATCTCACCGAGGCTGAGGAGCAGAAACTTCGCGACATTATCGACAAAGATTATGTCACCGAAGGGGATCTGCAACGCCTGGTGACCAACAATATCAAACGCCTCAAAGACATTGGTGCATACCGCGGCTTGAGGCATAAAAATGGCTTGCCAACACGCGGTCAGCGCACTCGAACGAACGCACGAACTCGCAAGGGTAAGGCGATCGCCGTCGGCGGAGCACAGCCAAAGGCAGCAAGTAAGACGTAGGAGAAAGGACGAGATATGGCACAAGCAAAATCCACCAAGAAAAAGCAGCGCCGATCAGTCCCATCTGGTCAGCTGCACGTACAGGCAACCTTTAACAACACTATTGTCACATTTGCAGACAGCAAGGGTAACGTCTTGACCGCTGCCAGCGCTGGTGCATGTGGCTTTCGTGGGAGTAAGAAGGGCACAGCCTACGCAGCACAGATTGCTGCAGAAAAAGCCGCAGAAGCTGCCAAGAGTAGCTATGGCGTCCGCACCGTTGATGTATTCGTCAAGGGTGTTGGGCTGGGCCGAGATGCGGCAATTCGCGCAATGAGCAACTTCGACATTGCCGTCAATAGCATCAAAGATGTAACGGGTGTGCCACACGGTGGCGTTCGCCCACGAAAGGCAAGGAGGGCGTAAATGGCACGAGATAGAAGCCCAATCGTGAAGCAGAGCCGCCGCGAAGGTGTGGCACTTCACCCTAAGGCACACAAGATTTTGGCGCGCAAGAGCGGTATTCCGGGCGAGCACGCTCATGGCCGTCAGAGCAAGCCAAGCATGTACGCAACGCAGCTGCGCGAAAAGCAGAAGGTGCGCCGCATGTATGGCCTACTGGAGAAGCAGTTTGCTAAGCTGATGAACGAAGCAACTCGCAAGCCAGGCCTGAGTGGCGAGAACTTGCTCCGCTTCCTCGAGCTCCGGCTCGACAACGCTGTGTACCGTGCTGGCTTTGCGACAAGTCGTCGCCAGGCCCGCCAGCTGGTAAGCCATGGTCACTTTGAGCTTAATGGTCGCCGCGTCGACATTCCATCAATCCGCCTCAAGGCAGGGGATGTCATTACCGTTCGGCCAAAGAGTGCAAAGTCTGGCTACTTTACTGCAATTGACGACATCTACGGCAACACCTCCCAACCACCACTGAGTTGGCTTAAGAGCGATATCAAAAAACTCAAGATCGAAGTATCGGGCGAGCCAAAGCGCGAAGAAGCTGAAGCTGGTATCAACGAGCAACTGATTGTTGAGTATTACTCACGCTAACAAGGGTAAGGAGAATTTTGTACATGTCTAAATTAATTCACGATCCGGCGTTGGCGCGCATCGATGACAATGGGCCGCACAGCAGCACATTTGTCATTGAGCCATTGCACGCCAGCTACGGCAACACGCTGGGCAACAGCTTGCGCCGGGTGCTGCTGAGCAGTATCCGCGGTGGGGCCTTTACGGCTTTCCGAATGCAGGGTGCAACGCACGAGTTCACTACGGTGCCTGGCGTCAAAGAAGACGTTACTGACATCATGCTCAACCTCAAGGGTGTCGACTTGGTTGTTCACAGCGATGACCCAGTCGAGCTGCGCCTTGAAAAGCAAGGTGCCGGTGCAGTAACCGCTGGGGATATTGCAGCTAATGCTGAGGTTGAGGTTGTCAACCCTGAGCACGTCATCTGCACGATTGATGACCCGCAAACGAATGTCGTTATTGATCTGGTGGCCGAGGCTGGTCGGGGGTACTACCCGATGGAGGAGTCGAGTGCTAACCGGCTGCACAGCGACATGATCGCCATGGACGCGCAATTTAGCCCCGTGACGCGTGTGCGCTTCAAGGTTGATCCAACTCGTGTTGGTCAAGAAACCAGCCTGGAGCGGCTTGAGATGACCGTCGAGACTGACGGTAGCTTGACGCCACGCGATGCCTTCGAGCAAGCTGCGGCGATTTTGGTTAATCAGTATACCGCTCTTGCCGGTAGTACAACTGTTGTATCGGCACCAGCGCTTGGCACTCAAGCTGCCGAAGAAGACAACGAGCTGAACACCTCGATCGAAGATCTCGGCCTCAGTGCCCGCACCGCAAACGCGCTCATCAACAATGAGATTCGCACTGTTCATGACCTCGTCACTTTGACAGAGCAGGACCTGCGCGAGCTCAAAGGCTTTGGCAGCAAAGCCCTCGACGAAGTAAAAGATAAACTAGCAGAATTGGAGCTCTAAATGCATCGACACGGATACAAAGGGCGCAAGCTCGGCCGCGAACGAGATCAACGTCGAGCCCTGCTCAAAGGCCTAGCAACCAGCTTGGTTGTTGAGGAGCGAATCGAAACAACGCTGCCAAAGGCCAAGGAGTTGGTGCGCTACATCGAAAAGCTCATTACCAAAGCTAAGAAGGGTGACCTCGCTCATCGCCGCGCTGTCATTGCTGGGCTCAGCACACAAGCTGCAGCGATCAAATTGGTTGACCAGATTGCCCCGCAACTCAGCCATCGATCAAGTGGTCACGTGCGTGTGTATCGGACACGTCTACGTCGTGGCGATGGTGCGCAGATGGCAGTGATTGAGTTTGTTGACGAACTCAAACCAATGCCTAAGCCCGAGACAACCACAAAGGAGGCGAAGTAGTTATGGCTCACAAAACATTCTCGCAGAAGCCAGCCGATGTTAGCCGGCGCTGGATTTTGATCGACGCGAGCCAAGCACCACTTGGCCGCACCGCAACAACCATTGCACAGTACTTGGTCGGCAAATACAAGCCAACTTACACGCCGCACGTCGATGGGGGTGACTACGTTGTCGTCATCAACGCGGCTAAGGCTGTTGTGACTGGCAAGAAAGAGACGGATAAGATCTACTACCATCACAGTGGTTTCCCTGGTGGTATCAAAGACGCTCAGCTCAAGGAAGTGCGCGAAAACGCACCAGAGCGCATCATTACTGCTGCTGTGAAGGGTATGCTACCCAAAAACAAGCTTGCAGCAGACCGCCTAGCTCGTCTCCGCGTCTTTGCTGGCGAAGAGCACGCCCACACCGCACAGCAACCAGAGAAAGTAGAGGTACAATAAATGGCACAAGCAACATACGATTATGGTCTTGGCCGGCGCAAAAGCGCTACTGCCCGCGCTCGACTGGTCAAAGGTAAGGGAAATGTGACGATCAATGGCAAGTCGGCGCTTGACTACCTATCAGGCAACAAGACATTGCTAGCTGAAGTGACTGACCCACTGGCCTTGGTTGGTAAGCAAAAAGAGTTTGATGTTACCGTCCTAGTGAAGGGTGGTGGCCTCAGCGGTCAGGTTGATGCTATCAAGATGGCGATCGCTAAAGCGATTACCGTTGGCGCACCAGACCTGCGCGGCACACTCAAGAAGGCCGAATTCTTGCGCCGCGACCCACGCGAAAAAGAGCGCAAAAAATACGGCTTGCGCAGTGCCCGCAAACGCGAGCAATACTCGAAGCGTTAAGCATTTTGCCTGCTTCATAACATACCCTGTCAACATGACAGGGTATGTTAGGCTTAATCAATCTATATATTATACTTCTTATACGCGCTTCTTGCGGGCTTTCAAGATAGTGTCAGGAGTAATTATTTAGTCACGATCGCAATTTGACAGCGATAGCCATCAACCATATATCACCCATGATTCTACAAAACAAGAACACTCAAAGTAGTATCACCTACCTCTCATATGTTATATCATGCCAAACACACCAAGTCGGTGCATTGTGACAAGCCCAACACCAGAGACGAATAGGATTGCAAAGGCCGATAACGTCCAGCAACCAGCTCGGCGCCATCGCCGGCCCTCCGTCGTCTGTGGCTTATAGCGAAACCTCAGAAGGAGCACAAGACCAACGAGCATCGCGATAATAGCAGCCTCGATCCCCACGCCTACGAGATCAATTCCATACCGACCGCTCGACCCAACCTGAACAATCCCCGGTGTGTTCTCACTTGAGCAAGGATTTTCCTCATGCACAGGACTGATGATTCGCTGATCTATACTTGTATTCCAGTATGATACGTAATCTTTTTTAGGTAGCATGCACATGCTTCTCTCCCTGATTATAAATATTTTTAGTATAACGCATACCGTCGTCGCAGTCTAATCAAAAGATGGTACAATAATATACTAAGTATGTACGACAAACTCCACGAACTATTTGGCCTGGCGTATCCGCTGCATGCCCAGGTATTTGGCGATTGGCACGACATGTCTCGACCAGTTATTGTGCTTATTCACGGCATTGGGGTGAATCATAATATTTGGCAAGATGTGCTGAATCAGCTTAGCGACCAACCAGTCTTGGCAGTTGATTTGCTGGGCTTTGGTCAATCGCGCAAGCCTGCTTGGCCCGATTATACCCTGACCGATCATGCGCGTGCCCTACGCAAAACGATTCGTCATGCTGCACCACTACGCCAGGTAATCTTGTGTGGGCACTCACTTGGGACACTAGTCGCAATTGAATACACCAAGCTGTTTCCTCGCCGCGTCCAAAAGCTTGTGCTGTGCTCGCCGCCGATCTATCTACCACGTGATATCGCTAAGCGCCCACTACGTGAGGCGCTACTCAAGACAATCGGCAAAGGATTTCTTAAGGCGATCAACGCATCACCAAAGCTCATCGGCGCAGTCAATCAATACAAACGGACGCAGAAGAATTTTCATGTCAGCCGTGAAGGGTTTTCGCCGTATGCCAAGACGGCACGCAATAGCATTTTGCTCCAAACCTCGCTCGGTGATGCCTGTAATCTACCACCGCTACCGATAACGATTCTCTACGGCACACTCGATGCAGTGATGATACCAAAGCACTTCAAGGCAATCCAGCGCCAGCGTCGTAATGTCGTGATTGAGACAGCCATCACTGGCCACGAGATTCGCAAACGCTATGCCAAACTTATTGCTAAACACCTCGAACAATAATAAGCTCGCTATTCCTATATAGTATGATACAGTGCTGCATACTACTACACCTTTCCTGATATAATAAAGCCCCCTTGCTGTAGAAGGGAGCTTTATTATCTGTTAGAGAAGAAGTTCTTCTTGTGCTATGTTACCGTGTTTTGTTTTGGAAGTCGCATAGTGTCGCCGATACGCTATTGTCAGTACTTGACTCCACCACAACTTGCATATTTGGATCACTTGATAGCTTCATCAGCGAATAGATCTGTCCATCTGGCATAGCAATCTCAAGACTCCCTTTGTCGGCGACGAGATAGACGAAGTAACGCTGGCGATTTTGCCAATTATTATATACTGCATACGCCTTCTCGTACTTATTTTTCGCTTCACCAGTGATCTTCGAGCTATTCCGTTTCACCTCGTAGGTGCCAGTCTCGGTGTTAAGGTCAATGCTCACACGACTATCCTTTTGGTTGATAAAGACCCGAACGTGGCCTTTCGTATTGGCTGTATTGTTTGCAAAGTGGAGGCTAATCTCTTGCGAGGCTTTGCGATTGACTTTGAGCAATTCTTTGTGGTAGCCATCAGGTGCCGTCTTAGACGTTCGGGCCGATTGCTTTGTGCGGAGGCCGCTGGTGCGCGCATTGTTATTGATCAAGCGCGACCGCACCACATACTTTCCATCCTTTTGGGTCATCGAGAGGGAATGGGTTGAGCTCATCGAGCCGATATGCTTCGCCTCTTGACCGTCATCCTTCAGAATCTGCCCTTGTGAGTACTCCCAGTTACCCATCCAGCCAATACTCTTAACGCGTGTTGGGCTTTCTTGGTAGTAATTAGTACCGTAGTAATCCGTTCCGTAGTCAAGCCGCTCTGGTTGCTGCTCGGCGACAAAGTTACCATTGGCTTCGAGGTGGCCAATCATGTAGTAGCTGCCAGTTGTCGAACCATATTGATAGCCATTGGCTCCAAAAAGCAGAGCGTGCTTGGTAATCTTTGTTTGCGGATCATAAAAGCTCTTGAGGTTAGGGCACTCGATAAGGCCAAGATCTTTGCCATCAAGCGTACTACCATTGAGCATGGTTGCGCCCTGGTATTCCCACTTTTTCCCGTCAGTACTTGAGTAGATACCAACCTTATCGCCCTCAGCCAGATACATCATCAGCTTCTTAGTGGATTCATTGTACCAGACGTGTGGGTCGCGGAAGTTCTGCTCTTTGGACTTCGCCTTCATAACTGGCTGGCTGTGATTATACGGGTGGTAGGTGCGGCCATCATCGAGTGAATATGCCGCATATTGGTGTTGGCCAGTCTCAGTATAGCTCGTAAAGTAGGCAATTATTGCCGTTTTGGGTAAGTCATGGAAAAATCCATTACTATTCTGATACACCGAACCCGAGGCAACTGCCGACCAGCCGTTAACAAACTTAGGAATCGCCACACCAAGATCTTCAAAGTGCTCCCAATCCTTGGTGCGAATATGGTACCACTCAGTGCCATCGTTGCTCGACTTATAGTTTTTATTGAGCAAGTAGTAGAGGTGATAGTAGTCATCCGTTCCTTTGAAGATCGTCTGGATGTCATTCATGAAGCCTTTTGGCGTATTGTAGTGGTTTGATTGCTGGAATCCATCGGTATTGGTGTTGGCAGTAATGTTAGATAGATTGCTATTGCGAGAGTTCTGAGTAGATCGTGCGTAGATATAACTCGACCCCACACTCAGCAGTGCAAAGCCTGCCACCAGCGCGACAAGAGTATATTTTGTCGTATTTTTTTTCGTTTTGATGGTTTTTAGCATGGTGCTCCTTAAATTTTTCTTGACATTAGCAAATCAATACACAGTTACATTATGAGTGTCGTTCGTGGCGTTCTCCTGTCGTCTTTCTTAACTCCTCTCGTCTCGATTGCTCGAAACGAATCCTTACTATCTAGCTAACCAGAAATGCTACTCTATGTCAATGATATCGTTTCGCATAGTACCTGATATACTGCGTGTTCTGACCGCTTATTCAAACTCGCCACCGAAAATGCTATACTACGTATATGTCCAAAGAAGTTATCCTCACCGGAATTCGTAGCAATGAAGAGCCAACGCTTGGCAATTATCTTGGTGCCTTTGTGCCAATGGTACAGCTGCAGCAGCACTATGCTGGGCGCTACCAGCTCAATATGTTTGTGCCCGACCTCCACAGTTTTACCACACCAATCGACCACACGACACTCTACGAGAATACGCTGACAAACCTCAAGTACTTCATCGCAGCAGGGCTCGACATCACCGACGAACATACGTTTCTCTACCGGCAGAGCTTCATCCCAGCGCACAGTGAACTCACATGGATTTTGGATTGCTTTACTGGCTTTGGCGAGATGAGCCGCATGACGCAGTTTAAAGAAAAATCAGCTGACAACAACAATAACGTCACCGTTGGGCTCTTTAATTACCCTGTCCTAATGGCAGCTGATATCCTTCTCTACAACGCTCGATGGGTGCCAGTCGGTGAGGATCAGTTCCAGCACCTGGAGATTACCCGTGATATTGCACTGCGCATGAATCATAAGTTTGGCGAGCTTTTCACTATTCCAGAGCCAACTGCCAAGCAAACCGCCTTCATCCAGCGCGACACCGGTCTACGCATCCGCAGCCTGACCAACCCAGAAAAGAAGATGAGTAAGAGTTCAAACGACCAAAAGTCCAAGATCAACCTTGCTGATACCCCCGCCCAAGCGCGCAAAAAGATCATGGCTGCCACGACAGACTCGCTTGGTGTTATTAACTTCGACTGGCAGCGTCAGCCAGGCATTACTAATCTGCTTCAACTGCTTGCAATCTTGACCAATCGCCCGCAAGCCGAGGTGAATGCCGAGTGGGTAGGGCAGACCCAATATGGTTCACTCAA
>CALHWA010000019.1 GCA_938036845.1 uncultured Candidatus Saccharibacteria bacterium
GCCTACTGGATAAGAAAATATCTGGAGGCCAGCAATAATGTATGCCGGTATGCTCTATCGTCTAATCTAGCCGAAACATTTTCGATCCAGTAGGCTACGATGTGATACACCACAGTTCTAGCACTTTCCATTTTCGCGATCACTCACAATACGCTATAATACAAGCAAACCTAACAATAAGGAGCTTTATGAGCGAAACAACAGCGGTGCCCAACAACAATAATGTGCAAAAGACCTTGGTCGTCTTCAAGCCAGACGCTGTGCAGCGGGGAATTGTTGGCGAGATTTTGACCCGTTTTGAGCGGGTGGGCCTCAAGATTGTGGCCGTTAAGATGATTGCTCCGACGCGTGATCATTACTACCGCCACTATGAGGAGATCGGCAAGATGGTGTCGCGCCGTGGCAAGCACGCCTTTGGGGTGACGCTGGACTTTATGATGCAGGGGCCAGTTATTGCTATGGTGTTTGAGGGGGTAGAGGCCGTCAAGCTGGTGCGCAAGCTGGTGGGCCCCACCGAGCCAATGGCTGCCGAGATGGGGACGATCCGCGGCGACTACTCGCACATGAGCTTTGGCTATGCCAACGACGAAGACAAGGGTGTGCCCAATCTCATCCATGCTTCGGGCAACCCCGAGGAAGCCGAGCAAGAGATCAATCACTGGTTCTCAGACGACGAAATCTACGAGTACCATGCATTGCATGAGAAGTTTACGCGCTAAGCGTTGACATCGGACTGCTGCAAAAAACACCTCTCTCAGAGGTGTTTTTGTGATGTGTGAGGGTTGAGGTGATACATGCTACAACAGGGGTTCTTCGTGCACTAAATAAAAACACCCACTTGACGCACTGCAAGAGGGTATGATTGCATCCAATACTGGCGCGCTCGACCGGATTCGAACCGGCGATCTTCTCCGTGACAGGGAGACGTGATAGGCCATCTTCACTACGAGCGCATAGGCTAGATCAATAGTAGCAGCAATTACCAAAAATCGCAAGAGGTTTGTAGAGGAATCGCAGAACCGTAGTCTTATCTCACGCTCCACCTCCCCACACTCCCTCCTCCGGGACACTATAAGGGTCGATACTCCCCAAGTATCGACCTCTTGCGTTGGGCTGAAAACAGATTATGACAATCTGTTTTCACACGCCATCGGATGAAGTGATGGGGAGGTAGAGCTAGCGCCAGGAGAGCGACGGTCTTGAATGTATTGTGAGAAAAATTGCCAGCCACTCACTACCGCAGTTTGAGCTAGCACAGAAATTACCTCAGCATAATGATGTCAGGTCAGGACTCATACGAAGGCCATCTACCAAGCAGGTAGGAGCGGAGGGGAGAGCACCACCATCATGTCCTCAACCACAGCGCTCTCGCGATAATTCATCAGCCTGCAGTGAGGTAGCTTCTACAGGCTATCCCGCTGCACCACCTTCCATTTTCGCCTCGCCTCTAGTATAATATAGCGGTGATGCCGCTGTAGCTCAGTTGGTAGAGCGGCGCTTTCGTAAAGCGTAGGTCACCGGTTCGAGTCCGGTCAGCGGCTCCATTTGTTTATGACCAAAGAGAAGAAGGATTTTCTGCGTACCCCTCTCCGCACGATTGCAGTCGATCGGCCATTCTTTGCGGCGCTGATTGGTGTATTTGTCGCGGGTATCATCTATATGCTGGTGATGGGCTTTACGCTGCAGGTGCGCGATGTGCAGGTTTATGTGCGCTACACCGCCTTTGGCGAGGCGCATTTTTATAAGAGTTATTGGTATTATTTACTCAGTTTTGTGTTGTTTGGTGCGCTGGTAATGGTGGTGCACATTGGCCTGATGGTTAAGCTGTATAGCCTGCAGCGTCGCCAGACAGCGCTTTTTGTAGGGGCGGCAGCAGTATTGGTGCTGCTGGTTGCTGCCTCGTATGGATTAGCAGTAATGCACCTGGCGTATCGATAAATGAACCACAACGATCTCGAGCTGCCCATGGGCAAGCGCACTCTCCTCTACCGATTATTTGAAATTCTCCCAGCATTCTTGAGCTATGGGATGCTGATTTTGTTCATCATTTTGTCTTTGATCAATCCACTGTGGGCGTCTATCTACCTTCTCGTCTTGGTGATGAGTGTGATTGTCCGCTCGATTGGCATTGCTTACCGTACACTGACAGGCCACCACCAGCTGGAGAAGGCGCAGATGGTGGACTGGCGGCAGCGCCTAGAGCAGCTCGAAGACCCAGTAGCGAGCTATGCTGCCATTCAGCAGCAGCCACTACCGAAGAGGCATCAGCGTGAGTTTCATGCCCAAGAGCATCGTGAGAATCTCCGCCTTATGGCGGCCGACCCAGCGAGCTTTCCGCGACCATCGCAACTCTACCAAGCAGTGATTGTAGCGGCGTACAATGAGTCGTATGATGTCTTGCAGCCTACCATCGAGTCAGTTAAGAACACAACGTACAACAACAAACAGATCATCCTTGTTCTTGCCTACGAGGAGCGTGGTGGGGTGGATATTGCCCGCACAGCCGCTCGTCTCCAGCAGGAGTATGGCGATGTATTCTTCACCTTCCAGACTATCATGCACCCTAAGGACATGCCTGATGAGGTGATTGGCAAGGGGGGTAACATCACCTATGCTGGTAAGCAGCTCCAGCGCTATTGTGACGAGCAGGGGATTGCCTACAGTGATGTGATGATCACCACGCTCGACAGCGACAACCGCCCATATCCATCATACTTCGACTATGTGGCGTATGAGTATATCGTTCACCCCGAGCGCAAGCGTTTGTCGTACCAGCCGATTGCACTATACTTCGGCAACATCTGGGATGCCCCGGCACCGATGCGGGTGATTGCGACGGGTAACTCCTTCTGGACGATCATCAGCAGTATGCGCCCCCACACGTTGCGCAACTTTGCCTCGCACTCACAGCCAATGGACGCTCTGGTGGAGATGAACTTCTGGAGTACACGCAGCATCGTGGAAGATGGCCACCAGTACTGGCGCAGCTACTTCTACTTTGCGGGAGACTACAATGTTTTGCCCATCCATGTGCCTATCTACCAAGATGCCGTGATGGATAATACCTTCTGGGGGACAGTGGTGGCACAGTTTAAGCAGCTCCGGCGTTGGAGCTATGGTGCATCGGATGTCCCATATGTAGCAGTGCGTACCTTTACGCGGCGGCGCAATGTACCGTTTGCTGAAGTGTTTGCCCGCTTTATGCGCTTACTTGATGGGCACGTTACGCTGGCAGTGATGGCCTTTTTGGTAACCTTTGGTGGGTGGGTACCACTGTTGATCAACCAAGAATCATCGCGCAGCTATGCGGTGCACATGCTGCCCGAGGTGATTAGCAATTTGCAGCGCTTTGCGATGATCGGTATCTTTATCACCGTCTTCTTGATGCTCAAAATGTTGCCACCCCGCCCCGAGCGCTACAAGCGCCGGCGCAGCTTTGCTATGGTGGCGCAGTGGATCCTTATGCCTGTCACATCCATTTGCTTTAGTGCGATTGGTGCCTTTAATGCGCAGACACACCTGGCGTTTGGTCGTTATCTTGACAAATTTGACGTAACAATTAAGGCTACAGCTGGCTCGCGCGACCGCGCCAAAGCCGCCAAACAAGCCCAAAAAGCCGCTAAAAAGCAGCGTAAGAAAGAGTAAATAAAGTACACCGTCAACTCAATAGGCTAACGTGTACCTGTAGATGCAGCAATTTAGCACATAGTAAACACAGTCACGTCACAGACGCTGATGAATAGCCTATGTCGATATGACATCATCAACGACTATTTCTTGTCCTCGGAATGGTCTGTCTAGTTCTTCATCGCTTAGGTAACCGAAGTCATTGTCGTCAAAAATGTAATTTCCAATACAGCTAGAACTACTGTAGTCGCCATATGGGTTATCAATAGAAGGCCAAATGTTTGCATTAAGAAGAACATCCTGTGCAAAGTCATAAATCGCCGTTAGGTCAAGCCACTCCAGCACGAGAGGTTTTACCCCAGGATACTGATTCAGTACCGGATCCAACGATATCTTGCGGGCGCTATCCTCGAGAAAGGATGGTGAACACACCACCATACACCAGTCGTTTCCCTCAAAGAACGATGTAGATAACGTATATAAAGCGTCTCGAATTTCCTTTGATTCGGGAAAAACGTTTAGAGACACCTTAATATACCAAGGCGTATCTCTGCTGCCAAATGTCTCTGAATGATCAAAATCGGTCGGCTTGTTCTTGGGATATACAGGAACAAATAAATCATTCGTGCTAAAGTAATCGTCACCAAACTTCCAAGCCGAACCAGTATACTGCTCTATAACAGTACAGCCATTGACTCGAAAAGGGAATCTAACCTTGGAATTCTGTCCATGCATAACAGTAGAATAATACTATGATGGTATTAAAATTACAACCCGTCAGTCGGGGGTAGGACATTTTTCCTGTCATATTTTCCAGAAAACTTTGGAAAGTGGATTTCGTGTCTGCTGTGGTAAGTGTAATAGGGATCGAGACCAGAGAGTAGAGCACAAAAGGCTATTAATGTAGGTATGAGTGGTATTCTACGAGCCATGCTGGGCTGAATTACCTTTGGCAATATCCACGCGAGCGACTAAGAGTGGTGCCGCCCACTTCCTGATTTGTCTTGTCTGTCTCAGGTAAGAGATGGATAGAGAGGCTAAGTGTATAGGTAAGCCATGAACTCCATAATCTCTTTCTATAGTAGTGAGGATCCCTTTTGGTGGAGCAAATATGAAAGTTATTTCCGGTGAAGTTTCTAGCGTTCTAATGGAATTTTACAGAGGTCATGTTATTGAAATAACTATTATGCTACAAAAATACCAAAACACAAATGAGAACTATGTATGCGTTATATCACCACACGCATATGATGAGCAGTAAAATGGCCATGTGTAATGTGGATAACTAATAGCCTGGTGTGGATGAATATTGGTCAAAGAAT
>CALHWA010000020.1 GCA_938036845.1 uncultured Candidatus Saccharibacteria bacterium
CGCGCTGGTCGCAACCTACGCCGAGCCAAGATGCGCACCTTGCTTACTAGTATCGCCATCGCGGTGGGCGGCTTCGCCATTATGGCGAGCTTGATGGCGGGCGAGGGTGCACGCCAGTATATTGACCGGCTGATTAGCAGCAATATTGATGCCAAGGCGGTGTTTGTCGTCAAAGACAAGCGGCTCATCGGGGTACAATCGGGCCAGCAGGCTGACCTGCGTGAGTATAACCCAGATAGTATCAACCGCTATGGCAATGATTATAAAGCCCTCACCCAAAAAGACATCGACAAGCTGGCGGCCCGCACCGACCTCGAGAAGGTCGGGCCGGTCTACCAGCTCCAGCCCAAATATGTGAGCTTTGCGGCCAAGAAAGACAAGAAATACAGTAGTGATGTGAGCGTCTTTGATGGTGCGCTCGCGGCTGAAGTGGTGGCAGGTAAGCAGCTGGGCAAGGGTACTGAGCTCGCGACTGGCGAAGCCGTTATACCCGAGAGCTATGCCGAGACACTCGGGCAATCGCCTGCCCAAATGGTGGGCAAACAACTGACCGTCACAGTGGTGCAAATGCCACAGAAGATCGACGAAGCAACGCTTGGCCAGGTCTTTGCTGAGAAGGGGCAGGCTGGGGTGAATGAGCTGATCAATGGCAAGGAGCTGCACAAGACCTTTACTATTGCGGCCGTGACGCGCAAATCGGCCGACCAAACCCAAGCAATGCGCGGCATTGGGATTAATGCCAAAGTAGCCCGCGAGCTGAGTGACTACAGTACCAAGGGTACGAGCCAATACCAAAAGTACATGTCTGCCACTGCAGTTGCCAAGCAGGATGCTGAAGCCGCCAAGAAATCTCTCGAGCACGATGGTTACGCTGCAGCCACTGCCAAAGATCTGCAGCAGACACTCTTCCGCTTCGTCGATATTTTGCAGGGGGTTGTGCTGTGCTTTGGTGCGCTGGCGCTGATAGTGAGTATTTTTGGTATCGTCAACACGCAGTACATCTCGGTGCTGGAGCGGACGCAGCAGATTGGCCTAATGAAGGCGCTGGGAGCAAGCCGGCGCGATATTGGCCGCTTGTTCCGCTACGAGGCAGCCTGGGTCGGCCTGTTGGGTGGTGCGCTGGGTGTGCTAGGCGCGTGGGGTGCTGGTGTGGCGCTCAACCCAGTTATCTCGGAGAAGCTCCACTTTGGTGATCATAAGCTGCTCGTCTTTGTGCCAGAGCATGCTGCTGCGGTAGTGGTTGGCCTGATGCTGGTGGCGATCATTGCTGGCTGGCTGCCAAGCCGCAAGGCTGCCAAGCTTGACCCAATCGAAGCACTGCGTACAGAGTAAACTGCATAGATACGAAGAGTCTCAAGCCCGCTTTGCTGTGGTAGGCAAAGCGGGCTTTTGGCTAGCTCAGAGAGGTGCTAGCATAAACCTAACAGAGATAGAGCAAGAGAAGCGACCCAAAATAGCCAAGCCTCGAAGGCCGAGAAGCTATTACTCTTTAATTTTA
>CALHWA010000021.1 GCA_938036845.1 uncultured Candidatus Saccharibacteria bacterium
ATTATTCGATTACCAAGACAGCCTTTGTTTTATTACTAATATAATACGCCGTGTACTGCGACAGAAAGGCAGCCAAATGACACAAACTCAAGCCCAAGAAGCATTTTGCGCACTGGAAGACACCCCGCGCGAACGAGTGACAGCAGCCGACCAAGCAGCGGCAGTGGTGCAGCTAAGCCGGATTGCCCTGCATATGATGACAAAATTTACTGATCGGGTAAACATACACGGCAGCCGGGTAGATGAGACAACGCTAGCAGAAGGGGCTGATTCGTCTCTGTTGCCAGGCCAGAGCCGTGCGATCCTCAGGCTTGCAGCACCATATGCCGATGGCTCGCGATTGCAGGCGGATGTTGAGACGGCGACATTTTGGCGTGAGCCGCTACAGCCGAGCCTAAGCGACAATGCAATAGCTGCGACAACACAGGAGGTAAGCCTGGTGAGTGACTCAAAGCAGCTGCGCTACCGCATTATTACAGAAGGCTATCGCCAGCGGGTGGTGCGTTCGCTGGCCGACTCAGCCTGTAGTGGTCAATCTGCCATGCGCACGATTGGTGATATCCAGCGAATTAGCCGAGGTGATCAAGTGGTGAGCGACGCCGAAGTGCGAGAGCTCTGGAAGGTTCTGAGTGGGGCGGAATCGCTTGATGATGAGTAGTTGAAGTGATTGGCCTCTAAGGCTTCGCCTTCTTAACCTCAGCTACCCTTCTACCACTTTAGGCAGGTAGAATTAAGACCTGGTTGCAAACTAGTACTTATTTTTGATGCTGGGTCGCTCTTGGGGTGTTGTCAGTTCTTAGCTTCAAGAGAAAGGAATTACAAACCTGTGAAATTACCGAAGAGGACTTTGAGGTTCAACTAACGTCGACATTCTTCTAAACAGTAAAAAACCAGCCATGGTAGCTGGTTTTTCTCTATTCTGAGCAGTGTTTCTCTCAGATATTCCTGCTTATCCTCTCCTAGCGGCAGAACTGCATGGCAATGTAATATTGGTCGCCTTTTTGCGTCAGGCCAATGCCAGCTTTGTCGTAATCGCCCGAGAACATGATCTTGTTGTGTGGTGGGGAATTGATCCATACATTGGTAGCTTGCTGCTCATTGTATGAGATGGGCACGAGCTCGAGAATCTCACCACTGGTGTGGCAGCTATAGAGTTGCTTCAGGCGGTCGAGGCCACCATCGTGGCTAAGCTTATTAATCTGCGCATTGTAGGCCGACTGAGCGCGCGAGCTCGTATCGATCTGCTCGATACGCTGCACTGTGCCGAGCGAACGGGCTGCCCGCTCCTTGTTGACCGTCGCAAAGACGCGGTCGACAAACTCCGGCGATGGCGTGTTGGAGTTGGAGTTTGACTTATTGTTCGATGGGTTGCTCTTTTGAGCGTTGCTATTCGAGCGCGTATTCGAGCCAGACGAAGCGCCGTTGGTTGCGGCTGGCTTTTGCTCTGCGGCTGGCGTTGGCGTTGGTGTCTCACTGGGCTTCGACGCTGGCTTGATAGCCTTGGGAGAAGCGTTAGAAGCGATGATTATCTTGATAGCTTGGTTGCGCTGGGCGAGTGTCTGCGCGGACGGCTGGTCGGACGGCGCTAATGCCTTGGCCATATGTCCACCGGTTGTTGCACTCGTCGCATTGTATGCAGGCGCTGACGAACCACTCTTTGGCTGGGCTGCTACGATGACGCCCGCGCCTGCGAAGACGATCATTGTACCAGCTATGCCATACACGAGTCTCTTCATACTCATACTACCCAGCGTAGCATAGATATGACAGGATGTGAAATAAGATTTGTGAAAAACCAGCCCGCAACAGAGGCAAAAATCGTGAGAAAAATAAGAAAAATAGCGCCAAAGCGCCATATAATTACGTATAAACAAGGTTAGCTCACCACTCACCGGAATGCAGTGCACTCGACGGTGAGTGGTGAGGGTGGACTCTTGTGTGCAATGATGAGATTACATCACCTCTTTCTTCTTCTTGATTATTTGCGCTGCCAGTGCAAGGAAGACCGTTCCTGCACACAGCATCACAAAATACACATAGATGGTGTGGCTAGACACTTGGATATGTGCTATATCTCTAGTGACTGCATAGCCACAAATCGAGGTGAGAGCCACACCTGCCGCACACCATGGTATCGATACCCATGCAAGATATCGGTAATGGTAGTGAGTAATGCCAAGGACAAGGAAAAAGTGCCCTGTAGCCAGCATCCCGATCGAAATGACAGTACTCATGATTAAAGAAGACAGCATGATGTCTCCCCTTTCCTGAAAAGTCCGAACCCTTTGCGGGACTGCAAAAGGTTAATATATATATATCAATATATGAGTGACTCGTCAAGATGCGAGACTAGCCGCCTAGTGGCAAAGTAGTAGAGAAAGTTACTCAGAGGTATACTGCAGCGCTATTAGTAGCGTATACTACTAATATATGAACTCCGCTCCACCAGCCACCCCGCCTGCCGTTTTTTGCTCCTATGCCTTTACCGGTGAGGACGAGGCGGTGGTGCGGGCACGGATGCGTGGAGTGGTGGCAGCACTTGAGCAGGTGGGCTGTGCGGTGTATTGCAATCTTTTTGACCCAGCATGGCCTAGCTACCATACGCCAGGTGAATTCATCCGCCGTGCGCTGAGCGTGTTGCCCCAGTACGATATGGTACTCGTGGTCCAAGCGTCGCCGCGGCGCAGCGAGGGGATGCTTATAGAGGTGGGTGCGGCGCTAGCGCTGGGCAAGCCAATCACCCTGGCGCAGCACCACAGCGTAGGCCAGCAGAGCTACCTGAGCGACAAGCTCATCGCCACGCGGACGGAGGTATGGCACAGCGAGGCGGAGCTGCCAGCAGTGGTGCGGCGGCTGGTGAGTAATGATAGTTAGATATACCAGCTTTGACATCCGCCGCCGTCTCTGCTACAATCAGTCGGAAGCATTAATAATTATAAGGAATCAGATGAAAGCAGTCATTCAGCTTGGCGGCAAGCA
>CALHWA010000022.1 GCA_938036845.1 uncultured Candidatus Saccharibacteria bacterium
TTGAATGTATGTAACCGAAGACAATTTTATCAGACAATTCTGCTATGTATCGGTTGCGAGCATCAGCGGCGGCCTTGCTCACTCTTACAGCATTAGGGGCTGTACTGATGATGAGTAGGCGACCTGCGTCCATAGCCTCTTGCCACTCGGTGGAAATTGTTGTATACATCTTTCGGGCAAGCACAATAATAATTGGCTTTTTGCCACGCAGTAGGAAGTGTAGCACGTCGCGCTCTATCTTCGACTGAAAGCCACTCACCACCACACCTTCCTCTTTGCAAATGTCGGTAGCCCAGTCGTAACAGCGTAGTACTGCCCTGCTGCCCACTTGGCGCGAGCAGAGAAAGGCGGTCTTGTGCGCATCGAGAAGTGCTTTGTTGCCGAGATATTCCATAAGCATTACCTGTTGCATAACATTCTCAATCATCACCTTTTTTACCTAAATGCTTGATGGCATCAAGATAGTCGTGCTCCACATCGCTGATGGTGCGCTGCTTGTATTTCCGATATTCATTGGTGGCATGCTCCATCGCTTCTGAGTGCGACACCTTGCCTGCATCTTGCAGCAGTTGTTCGCCCGACATGGTAAGTATTCTGTCCAGATAGTTTGCCCAGTCATTCATCGTCATGGGCTGCTCTTTCTCGGCTTGGCGCTCTGCAAAGTCGAGATAGCCCGACACCAACTGCCCCATAGAGCGTAGCTCCTTATCGTCAAGATAATTCTTTGCCGTGCGTGCTTCGGCTAAGGTGGGTTGTGTTCCCTTGAAAGTAAGCAACCCCATAAAATCCTTTTCAGCATCGGCACGCTCCACAATCAGCTCAGCAGCCGTGTACCCGTGTATGGCAAAATGGATTTTGTTTTGTACCTTTTTGAAGAACTCCTGTGAGACAGAGGCACGTGGGTCGTAATCGATACTCGTGGCATAGATTTCCAACACCTGACGATAAAACACTTTTTCCGTAGCTCGAATGTCGCGGATACGTTCCAACAGTTCTTTCCAATAACCGCCCCCGCCTAACTTCTTCAGACGATCATCGTCGAGCGTAAAGCCTTTGGTAATGTATTCTTTCAGGCGCAAGGTAGCCCATTGACGAAAGCGAGTAGCTGTGATGCTCCGCACACGATAGCCCAAGGCGATGATCATGTCGAGGTTATAGTATGGCACAGTTCTGTTTACCATACGAGTGCCCTCTTGGCGAACCTGTCGGAAATTCCGACAGGTTGCTTCTTCTTGCAACTCGCCTTCTTCATAAATGTGCTTAATGTGCTCCACCACATTTGTCCTTGATGTTTGATACAGTTCACACATCTGTGCTTGAGTAAGCCACAAAGTGTCTTCCTCAAGTTTCACATCTATCTTGGTCAAACCATCTTGACCGGTATATATCAATATCTTGTTGTTCTCGTCCATTTTTCTGGAGTATATTCGTTTATATGTTCTTTGCAATTCTCAGGCAGCCAATCTTCTGTAGTACTCACCATGCGTTCTATATGTGAGGTTTCGATGCTATGAAGTAGCTTATATATTTGTTTTTCGGCCATTACCATATATTCTTTTTATTATTTTTTGGATAGCAATCTATACTGCCTTAATTCCGCAGCATAAATTCTTGTGAGAACTCCAAGTGCCTGGGAAACAAAGTTCTCAAAACACTTGGATATGTCAGAAATTTCACCTATCTTGGTGC
>CALHWA010000023.1 GCA_938036845.1 uncultured Candidatus Saccharibacteria bacterium
ACAACATCTACACCCCTCACATTAGAAACCGCTAGTGGCTTATCAAGCACCGTCTGGAGAGTCTTTAGGCCGCGGTTAGCGGCTTCATGTAATAGGTCAATCTCTCTCTGCGCTTTTTGACTATTACCAAACCGTTTAATTGCATATGCCTGGGTATTATCTTGGGTATCCAATGCAAAAAATACACCATGCCCACTATCAGATGCACCTATCTCTCCAGCGTGACTTAACTCGAGCGGCCGACCGATAGCTTTAGCGAGAGCATCAACGGTAAGTACTTTTTCTACCTCTGTAGGTTTGTCAAGCTCAGGGTGCACTATCTGTTCTTCATATTTGTGCATATAATCCCTATCTCTTTTCTATACTTTCAATTATCTGTTTAATCACAGTGGCACTGTCGGCATCCATATCTTTTCGAGACAGAGTCGACTCTAACATTTGGACAACAACTCGGCTTGTTGTGTCGCTAATAGCGATATCGCGCTGGAGATCTAATTCTTCAGCCGTCAATTCCCTTTCGTCTTCTTGCTGTATTTGTATAGTGTCAGTATCAACTACAAACTCCTCTGCATAAAAGGGTGGGGTAAACTCTGCACTACCCAATTGCTGACTATTGCGCTTAATCAGAATATTTTCTATGGAGTTCAATTGAGGGATCTTGCCAGTCACTGATATCGTATCAGCAACTTGATGGGCAGCAATGACAACCGAACGTGTGAAATCAGTATAATCACCCTGTGCTCGACACGTTGCCAACACTCCATCCAGCCGCACAACGTCAAGGCTTGATGGATATGAAACCTCTACTTCATCATCATGTTTCTTTATTGATGCACTGCTCAAGTTGTTTTCTATCATTAGGCTGTGGAAATCGGGATCATATACACCAGACTGGACATCACTCCATGGAATATATACTTTTCGTACACCATCTTCTTCAACAATCTCTTTATACTCCTTAGTGATACGATTCTGGATACTAGGTTCACGTATAGCAGAAGGTTTATTATGATCTGCTAGATCTTCATAACTACGCATATGACATATAATAGCAAACTAAGTACAGTTTTGAAATCCACCTCAATCTCATCGTGTCAGATATGTATGCTCATGCTATAATAAACACCATGATTCGTATTACAACTCTTGTGGGCAAAGGGGTGCAGCGCGCAGCTCGGTTGCGCGGTGGTGGCTCGGCATTGCCAGGCCTCGTCGTCGAGAAGCTCGATCGGCACTTTCTTGCCCGTACGCTTGATGCTCTACCGCATGGTGTGGTGGTAGTAAGTGGCACTAACGGTAAGACAACCACTACCAAGATGGTTGTAGCTCTACTGGAGAGCCAAGGCCTCCGCGTCTTTACTAATCGCACGGGGAGCAACTTTACCCGCGGCGTGGCAGCAGCACTGCTTGAGGCGGTTGATACCCATGGTGTTTTGCCAGCGGATATTGCCGTGCTCGAGCTTGACGAAGCGCATGCAGTGCACTTCGTCAAGCAAGTTGCCCCACGCTATTGTTTACTACTCAACGTCCTGCGCGACCAACTCGATCGCTTTGGCGAGATTGACTACACGGCGCAGCTGCTTCACACTATCGCCATACGCACCACAAATGGCATTGTTCTCAATGGCGACGACCCACGGCTGACGCGGCAAGAATTTACCGCTGATCTCACAGCACCAATAAGCCGCTACGGCGTCGACCCATCGCTCGCCCACCTCTTCCCAAGCGACGATACCATGCG
>CALHWA010000024.1 GCA_938036845.1 uncultured Candidatus Saccharibacteria bacterium
GTCAAGTTAACTGATAACGTCTCGAAGTATTCAGCCGCCTGGTTTGATGAGGATTACGAATGGGAGCACCATAGTAACTATGCGACAAGCTTCGACGAGGGGCAAAGCGTTCTCGCATTCCTCGCAAGATCCATAGAACGTGATGCTATCCGCGACAAAGACTTCATCAGTAAAATCTCAACTTATCGTGACAGAATGTCTGGATTCGAAGAACAGCTCCGCCCACTCTTGCCGAAATTACGGGATAGTTTTCAACAAGATAATTTGGCTCCGGAGTGGCGGTGGTGGAGGCAGTAGGAACTGCTGGCTAGCTTTATGTACGGTTGTCTTGTGCTGTGAATTATAAAAATAGCGACGAGGATATTACTCGTCGCTATAAAAATATAATAACACCTGGTGGAGATAGAGGGATTCAAACCCTCGACCTCAGCAATGCGAATGCTGCGCTCTATCAACTGAGCTATATCCCCACGACTCCCTCTATTCAAGCACAAACGAGCGGGAGAATCAACCAGTAGCATTCCCGCCTGTTTCTGATAAAATAAAGATATGTTCAAAAAGTTTATCCAAAAGCGGCTCGAGACGTATGTGAGTCGGTATTTTCAAGCCCATCCAGAGGTCAAGTTAATTGTTGTGGTGGGGAGCGTGGGCAAGACGAGTACTAAGCGAGCGGTAGCTACCTTGCTATCGCAGCGCTACCGTGTACGCATGCTTGATAACAACCATAATACCAATCTCTCGGCACCGTGTGGTATTCTTGGCGTGACCTACCCTAGCAAGGTACACAGCATTGGGGCCTGGCTCAAGGTGTTTGCAGCGGCCCGACGACGGGTTGCTCAGCCAGCTGATGTCGATGTGATTGTCCAGGAGCTTGGCACTGATCGGCCAGGGGAGATTGCCGACTTTGGCCGCTACCTCCGGCCTGACCTTGCCTTAGTGACGGCAGTAACGCCAGAGCATATGGAGTTCTTTGGCTCAATTGAAGCAGTCGCGCAAGAGGAGCTCTCCGTGACGCAGTATGCACGCCGAGTGCTGATTAACCGTGATGATATTGAGGGGCGCTTTGCTGACCTGATTGCTACTCCACACTTTAGTACATATGGCACAACTGGCCTCGCTGAGTATCGCTTTGAACAGCAGAACTTTGACGCTGAAGTAGGCTATCGTGGGGGGATTATTGCTCCACCAAACATTGCTCAGCCATTTGCGGCAGCCATTAACGTGGTGGGCGAGCACAGCCTACGGCCAATCGTTGGTGCCGTTGCGGCGGCCTTGCTTTATGGCTGCACACCAGATGAAGTAGTGAAGGGCCTTGCACTGATCAAGCCTGTCCCCGGGCGGATGAACCCGCTGCTAGGCCTTGGTGATACAACAATTATCGACGATACATACAACTCCAGCCCGGCTGCCGCGCTGGCTGCTTTGCAGACGCTCTATAGCTTTGCACAGGCACCGCAGCGGATCGCCATCCTTGGTGACATGAATGAGCTCGGTGCCTCGAGCCAGGCCGAGCACGAGAAGCTGGGCATGGCCTGCGACTCACATTTGCTTGATTGGGTGGTGACGGTCGGCGGCGAGACAGAGAAATATCTTGCGCCCGCTGCCCGCCGGCGTGGTTGCCAGGTGAAGGTATGCCGCAATGCGATTGAGGCAGGGCAGTTTGTCCGTTCGGTGGCGCGACCTGGTGCAGTGATTCTTGCTAAGGGGTCACAAGGTGGGATATTCCTTGAAGAGGCGGTTAAGATCCTCTGTGTCCTGAGCGAAGATACCGAGCTGGTGCGTCAATCGCTCGCTTGGCAGGCCATCAAAGCACCGTATTTTTCGGAGTACGAGAACTTCTTTGACGGGCCAAGCCAGTAGCGTTAATACGCGATTTATGGTATATTCTTACGTGTGAGACTAGTGTATTAAGCGGAGAACTATCTATGCCAACAGAAAAAAAGCCAAAGGCAACTAAGCGCAGTACAACGCGCAAGACATCACCAAAAAATGAGCCAGTACAAACCTCGGCCAAGGCTAATGAGCCAGCAACCCCAGCTGCAGAGCCAGCTCCAGTAGCCGGGCCGGCTACTCAACCGATGCCAGAGCAGCCAGCTACTCCGGTCATGCAGCCAGCTCAGCCTCAATATCAACCACACATGGCTCCAGGAGCTTTGCGTGCTCAGCCAGCCAAGAAATCCCATCTTGGGCTTATTCTTGGCATCATCGGTGGTGGTGTAGCTCTGCTGGCACTTATTGCTGGTGTGCTATTGTACTTCTTCTGGTATCAGAACCCACACAAGGTAGTCACAGATGGCGTGGCAAATCTAGTAAGCGCACGGCAAGCGTCGTATAGTATGGGTGGTGATGTTACACCAAGCAGTACTAGCACTTCAGGCCCATCGAAGACCACCTACAGAGTGAATCTGCAATATGCTAACCAAGTTGCTGGTGGTAATGGTGAGGTAACGATGGACCTCCCGCAGGTTGGCCAGATTACTGTCAAGGCCGAGATCTATGCGGATCGTGAAGCAACCTACTTCCGCGTCAATGGCATCAAGAAAATATATGAAAAATATATTGATACCATGGTCGACCAGTCGATGAAGCGTTATAGCAACTCGAGCATGACCGATGAGGAGAAAGATACTGCGCGGAGTAAGATGCGCGAGCAGTATACCAAGCAAGCACTGCCTATCATCGAAAAAATTGATGGCAAATGGGTCAAGATGACGCAAGATGATATGCGCAAAATGAGCCCAAATCGTACGACGACTCAGCAATGTACGGACGCAATTAATGCTATGTACGACACTAAGGCTCGCAATGAGATCGCTGCAGTACTTCGCAAGCACGGTGATGTCTTTACAGTAGAGAAACTCAATAAGCCAGCGCTCGATAACGGTGCAGTGGGCTACAAGGTGACGGTAGCGAGCCCGTCGAGCCACGAAGCTCGTTCGCTGAGCCGCGACCTTGGCAACACCCGTGTTGGGGAGCTGCTCCGCCGCTGCAGTGATGCGACATCAACCCGTGTGACAACACGCCAAAATGGCCGAACTATCAAGACCGAGCGGCACTCTGCTATCTCGGGGCCAGATTTGAGCCAAACAGATCTTGAACTCTGGGTGTCGCCATTCTCGCACGATGTGAAGCGCATTGTCATGAAGCCAACTAGCCAGTCGTCTCAGCAGCCAGTGACGATCAACGTCAACGACACAAAGGTTGACCTGCGTAAGCCAAGCGAGAGCATCCCGTATAGTGAGCTCATGCGAGGCAGTAGCACCAGTAAAGATAACGACAGCGATACATCATCAACAAGCACCGGCGAAGCGTAGACAAAACGCCGCACATAAACCCAACCCCGCTTTCGAGAAAAGAAGCGGGGTTGTCTTTGTCCTCGCCCACTATGGTAGAATATGAAAGACATGAAACGATACAATCCTGCAGAAATTGAGCCAAAATGGCAACAGCACTGGGCAGAAGACCAGCGCTACCGGGCGGATGACGCCTCTCCTAAACCAAAGTATTATGTGACTGGCATGTTCCCATATCCAAGCGGAGCAGGGATGCATGCAGGGCACTTTATGGAGCATTCCATTGTCGATGCAGTGGCGCGCTTCCGGCGCAGCCTTGGCCACGAGGTACTCTACCCGATGGGCTGGGATAGCTTTGGCCTCCCTGCAGAGAATTACGCCATCAAGACAGGCAAAACGCCGCAAGAGACGACCGCGACGAACATCGCTAACTTCACTACTCAGCTTCGCCGCGTTGGCGCGAGTATTGATTGGAGCCGCGAGATCAACACGAGCGACCCGGAGTACTATCGCTGGACGCAGTGGATCTTTACGCAGCTCTTTGAACGGGGCCTGGCATACCAAAAGGACTCACTCCAGTGGTGGTGCCCCAAGGACAAGACCGTGCTGGCGAATGAGCAGGTGATCAATGGCCGGTGCTGGCGCTGTGAAGAAGTGGTGGTAAAGAAGCCGATGAAGCAATGGTTCTTCAAGATCACTGAGTACGCCGACCAGCTCCTGGCTGACATCCCCGCGCTCGACTGGCCAGACAAGATTAAGCAAGCTCAGACCAACTGGATTGGCCGCAGTGAGGGAGCAGAGATTCGCTTCGCTCTTGATAAGCCTGCGGTAGCTACGGAGAGTGACGCATCTGCCAATATTACCGTCTTTTCGACGCGCCCCGATACGCTATTTGGTGCGACCTTCTTGGTGCTGGCGCCCGAACATCCGCTGGCAGAGCATCTTGCGCGCGGTGATGCCCAAGAGACAGTCTTGGCCTATATTGCCGAGGCAGTCAAGAAATCGGAGATTGAGCGCACTAATGACACGAAGGATAAGACAGGAGTCTTTACCGGAAGTTATGCCATAAATCCAGCGACGGGCGAGCGAATACCCATCTGGGTGGCCGATTATGTCCTTGGTGGTTATGGCACTGGTGCAGTGATGGCTGTGCCGGCTCATGATGAGCGCGATGCCGCCTTTGCCGAGAAATACGAGCTGCCCATCGTCACCGTCATTGAGCGGCCCGACGACGACCCAGACACCGACCAATGTTACCATGGCGAAGGGGTGCTCGTTAACTCTGGTGCATTTGATGGCACGCGCAGTGAGGATGCCCGTGAGCAGATTGTGGCCTGGCTCGAGCAAGAAGGCCGTGGCCGCGCTAAGGTAACCTACAAGATGCGTGACTGGCTGATTAGCCGCCAGCGTTACTGGGGTGCACCCATCCCGATCATCCATTGTCCCGAGCATGGTGCCGTACCAGTGCCAGCGGCAGATTTGCCAGTGGTTTTGCCAGCGGTGCAAAACTTCCAGCCGCGTGGTGATGGCAAGTCTGTCCTTGCTGCCCAAGAAGAGTGGGTGGCGACAACCTGCCCGACTTGTGGCGGCCCAGCTCAGCGCGAAACCGACACGATGGATGGCTATGCCTGCAGTAGCTGGTATCTCCTGCGCTACACTGATCCACACAATGCTATGCAGGCCTGGGACCCAGCGCTGGCTAACCACTGGGCACCGCTTGATATGTATGTTGGTGGTGACCATGCGACGGCTCACTTACTCTATGTGCGCTTCTGGACGCACGTCTTCCGCGATCTTGGTCTCACAAGTTTTGCCGAACCGGTGCGGAAGCTCGTCTACCATGGCCTCATTCAAGCCGAGGATGGCCGCAAGATGAGCAAGAGCCTTGGCAATGTCGTCGACCCGCTGGAGGTGATCGATGCGGGGTATGGGGCGGACGCGCTGCGTACCTTTGAGCTCTTCCTCGGGCCGATCGACGAAAACTCGAGCTGGAGTAGCCGAGGAATTGCTGGCGTTTATCGCTTCTTGAATCGCCTCTGGACATTGGTGCAAGAGTTTGACGATTGGCAGCAGCAGGGTGCAGCGCCTGGGCAGGTTGACGTCGCACAGCTTGAGTCGATTATCCACGCCACAACCAAGAAGGTCACAAGTGATATCTACCGCCTGAGCTTCAACACGGCCATTGCTGGGCTCATGGAGTGCGTCAACGACCTCTACAAGCTCAAGACAACTGGCTTTACTGAGCAGTGGCAGCCAGCGCTCAAGACGCTGATCCAGCTGGTGCAGCCCTTTGCGCCGCACATGGCCGCTGAGCTATGGCAGCAGCTGGGCTATGGCGACCAGCTCGATTTTGCCGCCTGGCCAGAGTGGGACGAAGCAAAGATCGTCCGCGATACGATAACCATCGTTGTGCAAGTCAACGGTAAAGTCCGCGCCAAGCTCACCACCGCGCCAGACACTAGCGAGGCCGACATCACTGCCCAAGCCCTGGCAGACGGCCGCGTCGCAAAATATCTCACTGGGCCGCCCAAGAAGGTTATCTACGTCAAGCGCAAGCTCGTCAGTATCGTTGTCTAGAAATAGCCACCTTTACTAATCGTGTCGTAAAAAACAGGGCGTCTCATGGCGCGCCCTGTTTTGGGTTGCGCGGTCACAGTCTCGTACTATGTAGGCATGTTCTACAAGTCTGTCAAAGCAGCGATGTAACTGTGCTGGTGGATCAGTTTTCTTACGTTTAAACTACGGGCGTGCAAATTGTCACCATCCGCAGCCGAAGATCATCATCAAATTCAAAATTTGTCCAAGTTCTGTTCGGATTATTATAGCGAATCCAGGACTGATTCCATTTTCCTTGACCTTCTGGTTTTCCGAGACACTGCACTATGTCGTCACGTGTCGCGGTGTTAGAAAATTGACTAAATAAAGAACCTGAATAAACGGAGTATTCGGCGTATAGATGCTGCGTGTACAAAAAAATTGCTTCCAGTCGATCGTTCTCCCACGCAAAGTCCACTCCAGAGTCACGTAGCAACCAACTTGTCGACGATGTGCTGCACTTCATCCTTAACACTACCATCACTTCGTCCGACTAAGTTGATATATCGGTTAATATCTCCATCTATTTTTATTGCCATAGGTACTCCTTGCTGAGACTAATAGTATGTACCATATCATACAATATATGACAGATATCTGTCATATCAAAGCCAAAACCTAGACGTCATAGTGAGCGTATTCTTGATGGGGTAATAAGGTGCAACGGCTCGCTTGGCAATTGGCCACAAATATATTTTTCTATACAAAACAGCGCAAACACTAGAGAATTTTGCGCTTTTAGCGTATAATAGCTACAAGTTTTACGTCAGCCTAAAGAGAAGGAGATTTTTACTATGGCTCAACCAAAAAAACAGAGTAGCCCACGCAAAACCGGTTTGCGCCGCAGCCATCTGCGCCTCAAGCTTGCTCGCATGGTCAATAAAACCTCACCAGTCAAGGTCAAGACGACCAAGCGCGAGACTGGCGCTGCCAAAGCAGCTCGCTAGCTTTTCGTCGATAGCAAAGAATTTTAACAAAAGAAAGAACCAACCAAATGGCTTCGAACCGTCATCTTGGGCGTATAGTTGCACTCCAAACATTGTACGAATATGAATTCCGCCAGCAGGCGAATGATCCGCAGGCCGTGCCACAAGAAATTTTGGCGCGCAATCTTGAGCGTTATGAGTCGATCATTGGCGATCGGGCCTTTGTCGATACGCTCGTTGCTGGGGTGATCGAGACGCAGGCCGCGCTTGACGCTCACTTACAACCAATTGCGCCAGAGTGGCCACTTGATCAGATTGCTCGTGTCGACCGCAATATCTTGCGACTTGGCCTCTACGAATTGCTGCACTGCCGCGCAACTGTTCCACCCAAGGTAGCAATTAACGAAGCAGTGGAGCTTGCTAAAGCGTTTGGTTCGGATAATTCAAGCAAGTTTATCAACGGTGTACTCGGCACCGCCTATCGCAACTTGCCTGGGGAGACACCAGACGATGCCAACACCGTCACACTTTGACCGACACTTCAATCGGTTTAAAAAATATTTTGGCCGTCGCAAGCCGTCTATTCAGGAAATTGTTCGTGAACCGACGGCTGGCGGCATTGTATTCCGCTACAATAGCGACAACAAACTCGAAATCCTCCTAATTCAGGATGCTAAGGATCGCTGGACGATCCCCAAAGGGCATATTGAGAAAGGGGAGACTGCCGTGCAGACAGCTCGCCGGGAGATCGGCGAAGAAGCTGGGCTGCACGACCTTGATATGCTGGGCTGGCTGGGCAAGATTCACTTTCGCTACCGCCGAATGGAAAAGCTTGTCCTGATGACGACACAGATCTACCTTGCTCGCGTCCGCACCAGCGGCAATGAGATTCAAAAAGAAGAATGGATGAATGGTATTAAGTGGTTTCCCTTTAGCAAGGCGCTTGATCTCATCGAGTACGAAGATATTGCCAAGCTTATGCTCAAAGCTAAGAAACGCATCCGAGAGGAGCGTCTATAACGACAGAAACGAAAGGAGTTACTATGTCTGGCATGCCAACTGGCCCGTATCAAGCGTGGGCACAGCAAGCGCTCGGGTTTGAATATCGCGATATTCAGCTCTTAGTCACTGCACTCACCCACCGCAGCTATGTCAATGAGCACAAAAAATCCGTTACTGAGCACAACGAGCGCCTCGAATTCTTGGGCGATGCCGTGCTAGAGCTTGCGGTAACCGACTATCTCTACCAACACTATGCCGAGCCAGAGGGTATCCTGACGAGCTGGCGCGCAGCGCTGGTCAATACTGAGAGTAATGCCGACTCGGGCGAAGCGCTCGGCTATGGCTCGCTCATCCGGATGAGCCGAGGTGAGAAGCATGGAAGCAAGCGAGCGCACCGGCAGATTCTGGCTAATGCGTATGAAGCCGTGATTGGCTCAATCTATTTGGAGCGAGGCTACGAGGCGGCAGCTGAGTTTATTGCCAAGCATACCATTAGCAAACTTGATGCCATCCTGGCCGATGGCTCGTGGCGCGACCCCAAGAGCCATTTACAAGAGGTGAGCCAACGGATCGACAGTGCTACACCAGTGTATCGTGTCTTGGCAGAGGATGGCCCTGACCACGACAAAACCTTCACGCTTGGTGTCTTTGTCAATGATCGGCTGATGGGCCGCGGCACCGGTCCTAGCAAGCAGACCGCCCAGCAAAAGGCTGCTCGCGCTGCTCTGGCAGCCTACCAGCAGCAAGAGACTCAAACAGAGAAGACAGAAGAGTCAGCCAAGAGCTCAGACAAGTTTTGACCTGCAGATAAGCAACAAATTGACATCGCCAGCCAAACAGTGTAGACTTGTACAGAACGAACTAACGCAAATATAAGTCAAGAAAAGGAAGTTTTATTTATGCTCGCAATTCGTTTGCAACGTCTTGGCCGCAAAGCCTACCCAGTGTACCGGCTCGCCGTACAAGAGGCTCAGCGCCACCCATCAAGCGGCCGTGTAGTGGCCTATGTTGGCAACTACAACCCGCACACCAAAGAGGCTCATGTCAATACCGAGCTTGCCCAAAAGTATCTTGATAATGGTGCCCAGCCAACACCACGTGTGGTCAAACTGCTGGCTGCTGCTGGTGTATCGCTGCCAAAGTGGGTTAAGCAGCCTGCTGGCGACAAGCACAAGGCAGTCCGCAACCCAGAGAAGCTGCGTAAGCACCAGCCGAAGGAAGAAGCAGACGCCTAAAGCGACCCCCCTAGTACAAGTACATCAACTGCTCCGCGTATTGTGGAGCAGTTTTGTGATCATCGGTAATATTTTACGCGTGCTCCAGGACAAGGCTAGTAGAAGGGTCAGACGACTCAGCACCTAGCCATGTATCGTATTTTGGTAGAATCCAGCCGGTATGCTACAATGAAAGCACAATCACAATAAATCTGAATGACAGCATAAGGAGGGAAAGAAGAAAGTTATGGCGACAATTGATCAACAGTTTGTCGAATATGTCGTAAAGTCGCTGGTGGAACATCCAGACGACGTGGTGGTCGATCGGGTGATCGACGAGAAGGGCGTCTTATTGACACTCACCGTCAACCCTGAGGATCTCGGCCGTGTGATTGGCCGACGGGGCAGTACGGCGCAGAGTTTACGCACTTTGCTGCGCGCGCTTGGCACGAAGAACAGTGCTCGCTACAACCTTAAGGTGGTGAATAATGATGAGCCACATACCGCAGCATCCCAGTCTGTGGATAACTTAACCACTGATACAGTGGATAACGATGATGAGAGCGAATCGGATTTTGCAAAAAAGTCTCGCCAAGAGCTTGCAGAACTCGACGACCTTGATATATAATACGATCAGTTCAGAAACGAACTGCGAGAAAAAATAAAAGCTCTTTGCGAGCAAACCAACAAGGTTTGAGAGCCTTATTTGTGCAAGAAAACTGCTGTGGAGGCAGTTTTTTTGTTGGGTGAACGTATAGTGTAGCAGAGGCTAAAGTGGTAGCTGTATGAGCTTATATAACAACAAGTTTTATATGCTATCCGGATGACGTAGTGAGTGAGCGAGTGACGCCAAAAAGGCTCTCATATACTACCGCAACCGGCTCAAAATATTCGTCAGGCCAGCAATACCGGCAATAAGTAAGAGTAAAACGCCGATGATCACAATTAGTAAACCATAATGGGGTTGGTACCTTGGTGGATTGTAGCCGTGAGTATGGCGTGGATCGTGGCGGGTGGCTTCGGTATCAATCGAGATATTGGCAATCGCTGGCTCTACAAGGTGTCGAGACACCGCTGCTTCACCGTCGAACTGCTCGAGTGTAATATTCTCGTTGAGCGGCGTGATGGTCGTACGTCTGCTCGATAGTTCGAGACGCTGTGCGGTAGTGTTATCTGTCTCCGATCCAAGATCCATAGCATAACCAGTATAACAAATAGAAAACATAAGCGTAAAGACCTGAATCCCTTGCAGTATCTGTTAGACGCTGCTGCGGTAATTTGCTACACTAGGAGAGATGAAAAAATTCCAAGTGATTAGCCTGTTTCCGGAGATGTTTTCTGGCGTGTTTGAGGCTTCGATGCTGTGGAAGGCGCAGCAGCAAGGTCTAGCGGAGCTGACGACGATTGATCTGCGCCAATTTGGGCTTGGCCCACGCCGCACGGTTGACGACACGCCATATGGCGGTGGCGATGGTATGCTACTACGCGTTGAGCCGCTCTGGGAAGCAGTGCGCTATGCCAAAGAGCGCGACCCGACTGCCAAAGTGCTCATCATGACACCGCGGGGCCAACGGTGGCACCAGGCGCTTGCGCAGCAGTATAGCCAGACCGACCATGGTTACATTTTCATCTGTGGGCGCTACGAGGGATACGACGAGCGAATTATGCAGGTGGTAGACCAAGCGCTCCGAGTGGGCGACTATGTCCTGACTGGTGGTGAGCTGCCCGCGATGACGATTATCGACTCGATTGTCCGGCTGATCCCTGGTGTCCTTGGTGGCGAGATGAGCGCAGCGATTGAGAGCTTTAGTGATGGCCAGACACTGGAGTTTCCGCAATACACGCGCCCTGAGGTGTGGCAGGGAATGGCAGTGCCCGAGGTATTGCTCAGTGGTCACCACGGCAAGATTGCGGCTTGGCGTGCAGAGCATTCGCTCCCAGTAGATGACTAGCCCTGTCCACACAAAAGAAACGCCCGAGTATACCATGAGCACTCGGGTGTTCTGTTGTGGTGGATATATCGGAGAGCGACTGATACAAGTATGTATAAAAATGTTTATGTTTGTAACGTTCGCTTCCTCTATAGTAGCGAACATGTGGCACAAGTGCAAGGAAATACGTGTAAAACAGGGTAATATCTGATATGATAAGGCTATGAAGCAGCGTATGATTAGGTTTTGGCTTGGGTTATTTCAGGCGATTTTTCCAGAGCATTTACGGCGCGATCCTGCGTATTGGCGGCGTCTCGCACTTGGTATCGTCGTAACGTTTTTGATCATCACACAGCTCTTTACTTTTGAGAAGTTTGCTAATATCACCAGTGGGTGGCATGTGACTGGTGGGGGAGTGGTAGCTGCTCTCTTGGCTGGCTTATTGCCGCTGCTTGAGCTCGGTAGTTTGCCATTTTTGCTCTCGATGGATATGTCGCAGGGGTCACGCTGGGTTTCGCAGGCATGCCTACTTGCAGTCAGTGTAGCGTGGTTTGGTGTGGCGCTGTGGTGTTTTCTCGCTGTGCCGATGAGCGAATCGGGCCTCTTTGGAGCGACCTTACCATTACTCAATGGCTGGTGGACGGTAGCATTTACGGGCTTACTTGGCGTGGCGGTGGTGCTTGTGGTGCGCGAAGCAAATAGCTCAAAATCCACTCGTGATTGATGAACGATCAGCCTAGGGTGCCTCAATAGTAAAAAACCGCTATTAATTTTACCGCATCTCCTCCACACCCTCCGAGGAGCACCACTGTAGTCGGTGCTTTTCGAGAGTATTAGACTTCAGTGCTCGGTCGAAATATCGCAGTCCGATCAACTTTGATCTGCCAGAGAAATAAAAAACTTGAAGAGCTAATGCTCAAAATAGGCAAAACCCGAGTGAGGGCGTGATCGAACAGACATCACAAATAAAGTCGTGATAAAACAAATTACCAGCCGACAAAAGGCTGGTAACAATGATAGCTTGGCTGGGCCGGAGGGATTCGAACCCCCGAATGCCAGGACCAAAACCTGGTGCCTTACCACTTGGCGACGGCCCATCACTGCGTGGCGCCTCCGTATTGTACCATGCTTGCGAGAGTGGATCAATAGTGCGTAGTGTGTCGGGGCTGTGCTTTATATTAAATGTAGAGACTCTGTGATTGATCGACTTTTGGTGGGTTACGGTGTTGCTGAATAAAAATAACAACAAATTGCTCTGACCACAGTCACATGCTTCATACAACAGAGGTCGTGCCAGTGTATCGGTTGTGAATATTACGCTTGACCCACAGTATATAGAGTAGTATAGTGCATAGTAAGCGCTATATATGGTGTCTATGACACTAGTAACCGATGCTTGCACAATCATAAAAACAAGGATAAACACTCATGCCGTGGCGCGCGTGCTGCCGTGGCAAGTAAAGGGGAGGGATATGTATCACACAATTACCAAACGCGATGGGCGCATCGTGGCATTTGACGACACAAAAATTATGGCAGCAATCGAACGAGCTGGCCTAGAGACGGGTGAGTTTGCTGAGGAAGAGGCCTATCAGTTAGCTCAGGTGGCGATTACCCAGGCGCAGCAGACTATAGCGGATGATACACTCACGGTGGAGCAGATACAGGATGTAGTGGAGGATACCTTGCTTTGCTCGCCATATAAAAAGACCGCTAAGGCGTATATTATTTATCGCGATCAGCATCAAAAGCTGCGCGAGATTGCTGCTAGTGCACATGTTGACCTGATTGACCAATATTTACTCAAGCTTGATTGGCGGGTTAATGAGAATTCCAACATGGGCTATAGCCTCCAAGGCCTTAATAATTACATCTCAAGTGAGGTGAGCAAAACCTACTGGCTAAACAAAATCTACAGCCCAGAGATTGGTCGCCTTCATCGGTCGGGCGATCTCCATATTCACGATCTTAACCTTGTGAGCGTGTATTGTGTGGGCTGGGACTTAATGGATCTGCTCCGGCAGGGTTTCACTGGTGTGCCAAACAAGATTTCGTGTAAGCCAGCCCGACATTTTCGCACGGCACTCGGCCAGGTCGTGAACTACTTCTACACACTGCAGGGCGAGGCAGCTGGTGCGCAAGCCTTTAGCAATTTCGACACCTTGCTCGCACCATTTATTCGGGCAGATGGACTAGCGTACGATGAGGTGAAGCAGGTGCTACAAGAATTCATCTTTAATGTTAATGTGCCGACGCGTGTTGGCTTCCAGACACCATTTACGAACATCACGCTTGACCTCGAATGTCCTAAGCATATGGCAGGCACACCTGTAATCATTGGCGGAGAGATGCAAGAGACCAACTACGGCGACTACCAGGATGAGATGAATACCTTTAATCGGGCACTGCTTGAGGTGATGACGGAGGGTGATGCTAATGGGCGGGTCTTTACTTTTCCGATTCCGACGTATAACATCACAGCTGATTTCGACTGGGATAATCCTGTGATTGACAACCTGTGGGAAGCCAGTGCAAAATACGGCATTCCATACTTTAGTAATTTTGTGAATAGTGATATGAGCCCAGAAGATGCGCGCAGTATGTGCTGCCGCCTGAGGATTGATAATCGTCAACTGGAGTATCGTGGTGGTGGCCTGTTTGGGAGTAACCCAATGACGGGGTCAGTTGGTGTGGTGACGATTAACTTGCCCCGCTTGGCGCTGAAGTCGAGTGACGAAGCAGCGTTTCGGGCTGGTCTCGTCCACCTTATGGAGCACGCGCGTGATAGTCTCGAAGTTAAGCGCAAAACACTCGAGCGCCTAACCGATGCCAACCTCTACCCCTATACCAAGTTTTATCTGCGCGATATCAAGCGGCGCTTTGGTGAATACTGGAAGAATCATTTCTCGACGATTGGCTTGATTGGCATGAATGAGGCAGCGCTTAATCTCCTTGGCGCGGACATCGGTCAGGCTGCAGGGCGGGAATTTGCCGAGCGGACGCTCGATCTAATGCGTGAGACGCTCGTGAAATTCCAAGAAGAAACTGGCAATAACTACAATCTTGAGGCAACACCAGCCGAAGGCACGACCTACCGCCTGGCGCAGATTGACCAGCGCGACTACCCAGAAACAGCGCATTTTGCCAATGGTATTGGTGCCACGGTGCCAGCGCCGTTCTACACCAACAGTACTCACTTGCCAGTCAATTATACTGACGACCTCTTCGAGCTACTTGATCTCCAAGACGAATTACAGACCAAATATACTGGTGGCACTGTCATCCACTTCTTCCTTGGTGAACGAATGGATGACCCCACAACACTCAAAGGGCTCGTGCGAACGATCTGCCACAATTACCGCTTGCCATACTTTACGATCAGTCCGAGCTTTAGTGTCTGCAAGAATCATGGCTATCTGCGTGGGGAACATGAGGCGTGCCCACAGTGCCAGGAGCCGTGTGAGATATATTCGCGGGTGGTGGGCTATTTGCGGCCGGTGCAGCAGTGGAATAAGGGCAAGCAAGCAGAGTTTGCGCTGCGCTACCACTACGACAAAGCAGCCGATACAATCGATGCTTAAATAATAGAAAAAAGGGAGGATGGTGATGGTTCAGATCGGTGGTATCCAAAAGTTTAGCACAGTCGACTACCCAGGTCACACCTGTGCGGCAGTCTTCTTGATTGGCTGCAATATGCGCTGCGGTTACTGCCATAATCCAGAACTCGTCTTGCCTGAGCAGTACATTGGCTGTATCCCTGAGGCGGAGATTCTTGATTTTCTTGCGCGGCGGGTTGGCTTGCTTGATGGTGTCGCGATCAGTGGTGGCGAACCGACGATGAGTGAGGATTTACCTGACTTCATTCGGGCTATCAAGCAGCTCGGTTTCCTCGTCAAGCTCGATACCAATGGGACCCACCCAGCAATGCTGCGCCAGATGCTGGATGAGCAACTACTCGACTTTGTAGCAATGGATATTAAGGGACCACTGGAAAAGTATGTAGAAATTGCCGCGCGGCCAATTGACACCGATGCGATTATGGAAAGTATCGACCTCATTCGAAGCCGAGTCGATCACGAGTTTCGCACGACGATTGTGCGGGGGCAGCTTGAGCCAGCAGACTTCGATGCAGTCGGGCAGATGGTGCACGGTGCACAGCGCTTTGCCCTGCAGCATTTTATTGCAAGTGATACGCTGGTGAGTAGTCGCTTTTGCGATGAAACGAGCTTTACCGACGAGGAGATGGCCCAGGCTCAGCACATAATGCAGCGCTATGTAGCAGAATGTGTGGTGCACTGATGCAGTACTATACAGGGACAATCCAGCAAGTGATTCAGCACACACACGATGTAGCAACGCTGGTGTTTGATGCCAAAGGCGACGCACCATTTCGCTATACCGCCGGACAATACATTACCGTTATCAAGCCAGAGTCGCGCACGCCTGAGGGTAAGGCATATAGCCTGTCGAGTTGGCCCGGCGAAACACATCTGAGCATTACCGTGAAGGATATTGGCGGTGAGTATTCCCACTACCTATGCAGCCGGCAGGTGGGCGACCAACTAACTTTTTCGGCGGCGTATGGGTACTTTAATCCACTGACAGATCGCCCACTCGTGGGAATTGCAGCAGGAGTCGGTATTAGTCCGGTGTGGAGTATTATCAAGAGCGAATACGCGCGTGATCCACATCGGAATATTCAGCTCATGTATAGCAATCGGACCGTCGACGATATCGTCTTTGCGGCTGACCTTGCTGCATATGAGGCGCGTTACCCACGGCTGTCGCTTCACCACTTCGTGACACGCCAGGCAACAGTCTCGCCTAAGATACACCAGGGGCGAATTAATCTCGATACGTGTATCAACCCAGCGGCACACTACCTGGTGTGTGGTTCAGTTGCATTTACGCGAGCGATGTGGCAGGGGCTCACTGCGCGGGGTATTGCGAGTAAATGTATTGCAACAGAGGTGTTTTTCGAATGAGTGAGCAGCTTGCCAAAACACCAACCAAGCGCTCGCCGGAGGAAATTGCAGCCTGGCAAGAAAATGCGCGGCGGATTGCGCAGGAGCGGATTGGCCAAGCGGCCTGTAATGCATGCCCACTTGCCCGCATCTGCAGTGTTAAGAATCCCGAAGCCTGCAATCCGAACCAAATTGCTCAGCAAGCTGGTGGAGAATACACTGGTGGCGATAGCGCAGAGGTGTCATACAAAAAAGTCCTTGACGACGACCGTATTAATGTTGTGATTGCCAATGTCAAGAAGAAGGAGCAAACCAAGCCAAAACCACAGCGACTTCCTGAAGTACAAAGACCCCCAGCTAATACGATCAATATGCCGCCAGCTAACGTTATCAAAGCTCCACCAGCACGTCCGAAGATGGAACAATCGACCAAGCCAACAGTCATCCAGCAGATCATCAATGCGGTTGGGAAGTTGCTTGATGTCCCGAAAGCAAATCAGCAGCCTGCTCGACAGATACAAAAGTGATCTTAGATGTGGATTAAATCCATCACACAAACCCCCGAGCAGTGGTATAATAGAGGTATGAATGCCATTGTTCGCCTAGTTGCTGATGGACTGATGATCCCGATTGTCGCTGTAGCTCTTTTTGCACTGTTTTTTCGTGCACCTCAAGCCCAACGCTACCAACGTTACACACGCGTATTTATGGCTGGCCTGACGTCCTATTGGTGTGCAAAGGTTATTGGTGCGCTCTGGCAACCCGAGACGCTCCGGCCATTTGAAAAGCTCGGCACCGACCCAGGTGCGCTCTATCTCAATAATCCCGGCTTTCCGTCCGATCACGCACTCTTTGCGATGTTTCTTACCTTAGCGGTATGGTATGTGACGCGCCGGCGACTACTCACCGTAGCGCTATTTGTTATGACAGTACTGGTGTGTCTTGGCCGCGTAGCGGCACTGGTACATACACCGCTCGATGTCGCTGGTGGGGTGGCCGTTGCACTGCTGGGCGCTGTATGGTATGTGCCGCATCACAAAAAATTCTGGCGCAGACTAGCAAAATCAGCAAAAACATAATATAATAGCTCCCAGTAAGGAATTGGAGCTAGATAATATGGACGAACAGATATACGCACGCACCGCCGACCCAGATGAGGTGGCCGAAGCGGCGCGCCAAGCTAAAAAAGCAAAAACTGCCAAAACGGCAACCATCACCAAGACGGTGCTTGATGACGGGCTTGACCACAGCCGAGCAATCGACAACCCCTTTGCTCAGGGTGGTGTGCTCGATACATCCGAAGACACCGAGCATTTTGTGAACTTATCGTGGCCCGATATGGGGCAGATTATGATAGGCGCGGCCATTACTGGTGTGGTGACGAGTGCAGTGCTGCTGCTCGTTGCCAACCTCGGGGTGTTTGGTGCGGTTTGTGGCCTTGGTAGTGCCAATCCAGCAAGCTGCGGCACACCCACGTTCTATACGGTCTTGAGTGCAATGGTTGTGGCGGTGATCGTTGGGCTTATATTTTTGGTGCAGCGCCGTGTGTATCGGCCCGCTCTTGTTATGCTTGCGACGGCAGTGGGTCTCTGGCCAGTGCTCACGTGGTTGGCCGCATCGTCGTGGTATGTGGTCGTGCCAGTTATCACGATTTTGATGGCACTAAGCATTGGCGTGTTTTCGTGGATCTCGCGCCTGCGTAACCTAGCAGTCACACTTGGTGCGATGGTGGCGATCATTGTATTGATATATCTTGCGACACTGTAGATATTCTGTGAGAATATCAGTCTTCTATCGCAAGCGCTGAAACACTCACCACACCACGCCTTGTGTTAAAAGAGATACACTCACAAGATCAGCTGACACGCCCCGCTCACTAAAACAACATGAGTGGCTGTTTCTGAGGAAATGCTATACTAGAGATATGGAACTTTCTCTTGTGCTTGGAATTATTCTTATTGTTGTCCTCGTTGGCTGCGGTGCAGTACTGAGTCTGCTGCTGGCGAAGCTTAATGAGCTCAAAGATCAGCAATCGGTGGCGCTTCTCAAGAGCGATGTGACGGAGTTGTCGCGCACGATAGCCGCTATGCAGCAGTCGGTCGGGGATAAGCTCGAGCGCTCGGGCGCTGCTATGCAAACGTCAGTCCAGAAGCAGCTCTCCGAGAGTGCTAAGCTGGTGGCCGATGTGACACAGCGCCTCACGAAGCTGGATGAGACTAATCGACGCGTCGTCGATGTAGCAGATGAGCTTAAGACACTACAAAACGTTCTGCAAAACCCCAAGCAGCGCGGTGTCTTTGGTGAATATTATCTGCAGAGCGTGCTTGAGAATGTATTGCCACCGGCTCAGTATCAGATGCAATATCGCTTTGCTGATGGTGAGGCGGTCGATGCAGTGATCTTTCTTGACAAGGGACGCGTGCTGCCGATCGATAGCAAATTCAGCCTCGAGAACTACAACCGGATGATCAATGCTACGAATAAAGATGAGCGCCAGCAGCTACTCGGCCGCGTTAAGCTTGACCTTAAGCAGCGCATCGATGAAACGAGCAAATATATTCGCCCAAATGAAGACACAATGGACTTTGCCTTTATGTTTATCCCCAGTGAGTCGCTGTATTATGATCTGCTTATCAACAACGTAGGGCAGGGTGGCTCGAGCCGCGATCTTATTGAGTATGCCTTTCGCGATCGGCGGGTGATTATCGTGAGCCCAACTAGCTTCTTGGCATATTTGCAGACGGTGCTGCAGGGGCTGCGTAGCCTCCAGATCGAAGAGCAGGCCAAGGATATTCAGCTACGGGTTGGTCAGCTTGCGACGCATATCAAGAAGTTTGATGAATTACTAGGCAAAATGGGCAAGAGCCTCGCCACAACAGTTGGTCACTACAACACAACCTATCGCGAGCTCGGCAAGATGGACAAAGACGTCGTGCGCATTGCTGGCGGTGAACGCCAGAGCGAGCCGCAGTTGCTCGAACGACCCCAGCGTGGGGATGAGTAGTTTAGTTTTTCGACAAAGAAAACTCATTACTACTCGGCGTCGTGTATCGAGTAATCTGCTCCATTCTGAATCAAAACTTGCCTATCACCCAGGAATATAACATCATCTCGCTCCTGAGTAAGCTTTGCCACTGTCTTGGCAAATGCTGGAGTGTCGGCGTGAGGTAAGATAGTCTTATCAAGCAGTTTGAGGCCATCCCACACAATGTACTCGGCAAACTCTGGTTTGTCGAGCGCAGCAATATGGCGCAAGCTGGCACCAGCGACCACTGCACCAGCACTTGCTCCACCGTAGACGACGGCGTCCTCATTGAGTAAGCGGCGTAGTACATCATCAAAGCCAGTCTGTGCCATAGTATCGCGCAACATAAAGGTGTTGCCGCCAAGCACCCAGATTAAGTCATAATGCTTGAGAGCGAGATATTGATAATCCTTTAGCTTTGGATCAGCGAAGTGCTTTAGGTCAATCACAGCAGGCCTCTTCTCGACGCCAAGTGAGCGGAACATCTCCCTCGCCTCGGTGATGCGAAGCATACGAATTCGCCGGATGTAGCAGTCTAGTGCGTTGGGAATCAGTGCAATATTCGTCTCGGCCGGCTCTTTGCCAATCAATGCGAAGAGCTGGTCTGGTGCAGGAACGGTGCAGGATGATAAATAGAGTCTCATGGAAAAATACCTCACGAGTTAGGGTTATGTTGATATGAAAGTCGACTTTGAAGCGAAATTACCTGATATCCGTCGTGGTCAATCTCTCGTGAGTGACTGCTACCTGCTCGAGAATATCATCCGGCTCAATCGTAATATCGGCGATACGCATAGCACGTGTTTTTCGTCTGAAAGTACGTATTTGAATAGTACCGGGTATAATTTCTTCTTTACGACCTTCATGTAGTGTCGCTATTGTAAATCCCCACGTGAGATTTGTCAAACAGAGGTAGCAATAATCGTAGCAAAAACCACAACGTATTTCGGAGTATAATACATACGCCATATATTGCTTCTTCGTGCAAAAAATGACCTCTGGCGGATCGATGTATATGATCAAAATAGACTATCTTGCTTGCAAAAAATATGGATAAAGTTATTGTCTTGTGTTTGGCAAAGCAGAGTAGCTGTGATTAAATAAGAACAGCTAACGAACATAAGGAGGGGATATGTTGGCAACACGAGCAACAAAACAAGCAAAAGCTGGCTTGGCGCTTGGGCTTACTGTGGCGTGCGCTATAATGGGTACAAACTGTGGCATAGCGCAGTCAGCATCGGCAGCAGATCATCTGCCGCGTGATGTACAGGCGCATTATAAAAAAGTGTGGGGTGATGAATTTGACGGTAATAAACTCGACACAACCAGATGGGCTGTACCGACGGGCTGTTTTGACCTTGCGTCGGGTATGGAAGGGCGCTTTCGGGCAGACATGGTGCGTCAGTACGACGGTAAACTCCATCTTCTAGCGCAGCATGATAAAAATGGCAAACCATGCCAGGCTGGTCATGCTGCCTTCTCGACAGGGATGGTAAACTCACACTACCTCAGCGACTGGAAAGACAAAAGTGTCGCCTATGCCTGGGGGCCAGGTACCTATTACGAGGCGTCTATCAAGCTGCCAGAGGGTAACAAGAACAGTGGTGCTCGAGCAAGCTGGACGTCATTTTGGCTCACAAGCACAACATTCAATTGGCCAACCAGTGGTGAGCTCGATGTCTTCGAGTCGCGTGGCTATGATTCGGGCTGGTTGCAAGCTAATGTCCATACGCAGCCACGCCAGGGTAATAAAGAGCGTTCACACCAGCACCAGCACGTTCTCGATCGGAATATTGTCGGCAATACACAAACTGCCTTCCATACCTACGGTGTCTTGAATAAGAAGGATGGGACGATCGAATTCTACTATGATGGGCACATGGTACACCGCGTGACGCCAGATGATGCAAACTGGCCCTTTGCCAAGGCGGCTAATAAACTCTTCATTCGCTTGAATCACCAGATCGGCGGCCTCAATGAGCCATACAAGAAGGCTAGCCCTAAGGATTACGAAGTCGCAAAAGATATGCAGGTCGACTATGTACGGGTCTACCAAGAAAAGACTGCTGCTGATAAGCCACAGGACGCGGTGGTGAGCGTGCCCGATTGGCGTCTCCGCAACAAGCTCAATCAAGCTATTGCCCAAGTGACCCATACAAAGCGCGGTGATGCACAGCCCATGCTTGCCTCAGATCTCGAAAAGCTAACTACGCTCGACC
>CALHWA010000025.1 GCA_938036845.1 uncultured Candidatus Saccharibacteria bacterium
ACACCGCCGTGAGGGCACGCTCCGCCAAGTACCCGTGGCCAATCTCACGCCGGCCAGGGCTGCCAAGGCGTTTCACCTCACCGACTGTATAACCCGGGGCGTTGTAATGATGCATATAGCGGCGCTCGCCTTCTGTTACCTCCATGGTATCGACTAACTGTGCGTAACTCAGCGGTGCCAGCGTAACAATATTCATACCCTGCGTCACCCCGCGGGTAAACAGGCTGCTACCGTGGGTGCGTGGCAAAATACCAACTTCGCTCGAGAGCGGACGGATTTCCGTGAGGGCGCGGCCATCGGGGCGAGTGCGCTCCTCCACAATGCCGCGGCGCACATCGTTGTGTAGTGCCAGCGTAAAGGCTTCGTCGTACTCATCACGCACCGCGGCGTATTCCTCGCCGTCAAGGCCGAGCTGCTCGGCCATTGCCTCGTGGAAGGCCCAGCGAATTTCATTCACAACTTCATTGCGCTCGGGGTATGGGCGGCGGATCTTCTCACCTAGTTTGCCATCAACCCATTGGTTGGCGACTGCTTGGATGTCTTCATTTGGTAGGACCAGCTCGTACTCCTGCGGTGCCGGCGCTACCTTATTGGCAAGCTCCCGCTGCAGTGCGATCGCTGGCTGCATCGCTTGGTGCGCCCAGGCTATGGCATCGACGATGACGTCCTCGGGCACCTCTTTGGCGCCGGCTTCTACCATGGTAATGCCGCGCTCGATCCCCGCTACTACGAGGTCAAGGTCGGACTGCTCACGCTCCTCTGGTGTCAGGAAGGCCTTGAACTCACCATCCACCCGACCAACGCGCAGACCTGCCACTGGCCCATCAAACGGCGTGCCCGTCAGCATCAGGGCGCTGCTCGCAGCAACCATCGCCACCATATCTGGGCGGAAGCTCGGGTCCATGCTGAGCACTGTAGCCACCACCTGCACTTCCTGGCGGTAGCCCTTAGGGAAGAGTGGGCGGATCGGCCGGTCGATCAGACGACCAATCAGCACTGCTTCGTCACTGGGCCGGCCCTCACGCTTAATAAAGCGGCTGCCGCTAATCTTGCCCGAAGCATAGAACTTCTCTTCGTAGTCGATGCTTAAGGGAAAGTAATCCAGCGTTACCGGGCGAGTGCCCACCTGGGCCGTACCCAGCACCACCGTATCGCCGTACCGCACTAGCACACTAGCCGTCGAACGAAAGCCAACGCGGTTGACCTCCAGGGTGAGGGGCCGGCCGCATAGCTCGGTCGTTACAGCAAAGACATCTTTGCCGCTTGGGTTAATAATACTCATATAGAGCTCCTTTCTTGCGGCAAGTAACAGGGGTGAACGCTCGCATCTGTCATCTTTATGCAAGCCCTCAACGCTATCACTGCCGCGTTAATATACTCTTCTTAGTATACCGCATTTTAGGATATACTGGTAGTGCTTCGTATCAGACAGCCTCGGAGCTTACACGCTGTCTGGGCTGCCATCAATTACCAGGCGCATCGTATCATCACCTTCGTAGGTGGTCTGTGAGCCCTTGATAGAGAGAATCTCTTCACTGCCCTTGATTGCTGCGCAACCCACAAACCGCACATACGTTGCGCTCAGCCATTCGACACCACATGGCATGACCGTAATTTCTTCGCCTTGATCCCCTATGACAGCAAACGAGATGCCATTCTCCACCTCTTGTGGTTGGTCATAGATCATATACTCGCTGCGTCGAGAGAGTTGTTTCTCCAAAACAGCTTTATCTTAACAAGTTATCCCAAGCTCGTCAATCAACCCCTCGCCATAAGTATGCACAGCATAGCCTCATCACCTCTGTCCTTTATCCTTCTTCCCCATTACTCCATTCGGGTGGTGTGCAGCGACTAGTCGTAACAATAGTTGCCAGCCTTAATACAAGAGACCAGATAATCAGCCAAGGCCTGCTCTCACAACGCCAAGAGAAATAGTGAGAGTATAAAAATATGTGAGAATTGGCGGCATGTGCGACACACTTTTGTCGCTTAGATCATTGTGTTATCATACCGGCTGCGGTTCTTCGCTTGGCGGCGCTTGCGGCCAACAAACCACCACCAGGCACCACCGCCACCCGCTGCAGCGAGAACTACTGCCACAGCGACAAGGATGATAACCGTCCAGTTGGGCCCTGCCTCTTGCTTGCGCACAGTGGGCTGCTGGTGCTTTTTGCTTGACTGCGGCTTTTTCTTATCCTTCTTTTCGTCCTTTTTCTTGTCTTTGTCGTCTTTTTTCTTCTCCTCAGGCTTGGGAGCGGGCTTTGGCGCTGGTGCAGGTGCTGGCGCGGGCTGAGCCGTTACTTTCAAGCCAAAGGTGTCGGCGCAATCAGCCGTGAGCGGCGTGGCTGCACCCACTGGCACATTACCGCGTTGGATACTCCCCAGGCCAGCCAAACCACCCAGCAAGGTAGATGAATCATTATACGGGTTGATATTTGGATCTGCCTCCTCGGCTGGTGTGGTCGGGCCACGATCGGAGGTTGTATACACCCAGCCAGCATTGCGCTCGCGGGCCTTGGCTACCACCTGGGCCTGTTGCTCGTTGCTGCCCACACTGTGAATGACATGCCACATTTTGTAGGCATTAGCTGGGTTTTTCTCGAAGTTGGTGGCAGTTGGGTGATTTAGGTCGTAGTAGCTGTCGCTCAGATAGCGCGCCGCCGAGGTCTCGGCATTCAAGAATACATCACCATAAGGCATGACAGACTCACCGAGGAAGCGTGTGCCCGCATTGTGAATGACGATGGAGCCAGGGTGTTTGACCTTGACGTAGTTGTAGAGATTAGCCAGATAGCAGGTCTTTTGGCCACTACTGTGGTTGTCGGCTTCGTCAAAGAAAATCCCCTTCACATTGGGGTAGAGCGCATACCAGCGGTCGATTTCTGCTGCTACCTCAGCAATATTGCGCGTCTGGCGGCCATGCTTGACGTAGCCAATGTATTTGACACCAAGCGAATCGAGCCGCGCCAGGGCCTTTACATAATCACTACTAACCGTTGTACCTGGCCCGCTCGAGGGATTAACCACTGCAAAGGGCATCTTGCTCGAGACATTAGCCATATCATTCCAATACTGATTGTTGCCACCCTGCATGGGGTAGCTATAGGCTGGCATCATGATGGACTGCTGCGGTGCCATAGCACTCACTTGCGGTACAAGCAGTTGCCCCAGCACTGCCACAGCGGCCACAAACATCAGCACAGCACGCCGTGCTTGCTGCATACTCCACCGCATCGCCACACCCGTGGACGCTTGTGCTGCGTCTGTCACATCCTGCATAGTCACTCTCTATGATAGCATCTTTGTGCATAAATGGGTATTATGTTGTGTATGTCACAATGTTTTTGCGGAGGCTTCCCTGTTGTGGTGCGTGGTATGTGATGGTATCACACAGGCAACAAAACACCCAACTTATGTGGGTGTTTTGGTTTGATATATGCTATATCCTCGCCGTTTTGCCTATTGTTTATGTGGTGCTGGTGGTTCAATAACGCCAAGTAGACTAACTCTGCGGAGTGCTTCATCAAGCCCATCACGGGTTTCCTCTATTGTTTCAATTGGAGCTAGGTCTGTACTCTTTGAACCTACTGGTATGCTCCAATCTGTGCGGCGTAAATATTCACCCGAGCCTTTAACAGTATAGTCCTGTCTTGCTATTACGACTGGCGTACCATCATTCCTATTAGCAACAGTCTCTATTCTAATCTGGCGAGCTGTTCGGCTTGGATTGTTATCTGCCTTATTACCTATCGAGTCAAATATATCAACTGCCAGAACTTCCGCGGTTGTTATTTCGCCGCATTTGTTAGGCTGAGATGACCGAAAGCTAATAGATCGATAAGTATTTGTAGGCCAAGTGTTATCGACTTCTACATATCCTGGGTATAGTTTGAATTTGTCATCAACATAATCGCAGAATTTCTTGCTAACTTCCGCTCTCTCAATCTTTTCGTGGTCACCTCTTGGACTAAATTCTCCCATATAAGCTCCTTATTAACAAATAGAATACAGCTATTCTATCTCATCAGTGCTCTGTATGTCAAACGTCTATCACTACAGCAACACCACCCGCTCGCGCGCCCACTCTAGTGCGGCGAGGCTGCGCTGGCGAGCTGCTATGTGCTCAGGCGAGGGTTGGTCGCTCCCCCACCACTGATTCCAGGCCCAATCGATGGGATTAAGACACTCAAGGTGGTCGGTGTGGTGCAGCTTACCATTGATAAAGACATCGTTGCGCTGGGTGTAGAGATGAGTATAGCCACATCGCTGGAGGGCGCGCAGGCTGGCAACGTTACCCTGCACCACAGCGGATTTGATGCAATGTAGCCCTAGATTCTCAAAGGCGTACCACGTACGAGCATGGTGGCTAGCACTAGCAACACCCTTGCCCCAGTAATTCTTATCCACAATAATGATGCCGCTTATGGCAGTGTGGACGTGCTTTCTCGTAATATTCACCAGTGATGTACTGCCAATCAGCCGCCGCGCCTCACCATCCTTAGCCCAGATACCCCAGACGATACTTTCTTTGTCTGCGATTGTCTTGTCGTACCACGCTTGCTCGGTCTCGAGCGTCTGCGCCCGATGCTCGGCAAAATACTGCGTGACCGTCCCGCGCGCAAACCCCTCCACAAATGGTCTCAGTTCATCCCGTGCAAACGGCGCAAGCTCCAGCTCGAGCCCCTGCTTTGCCGTGATTGTCATTATTGGGCCAAATGCCATGGTGTGCTCCTTTCGTGGTGTTTTTTCTAGTATATCATTGGTGGGAGAATAATACACAAGGCGAAGGGCCACCCTCATCAGATACCCTAAGGGCGAGAGAATATGCTCATCACGCGCTTAATTCCACCGCGGACAACGTCAAGCATCGTAGGTGCGGTATTCTTCTTGGAGCGCTCAATGAGCCTCTTGACAACGTCCATATCCTCTGCCTGGGCATACTCGCCAAGGTCGCTACTCGGCTTTGTTTGTGTCTGCTGTATATACCGCACAGCTGAATTGTTTGTATCAATCACATACTGTGCTCCGCCAAGATCTACCTGATGAACAAATCCTTCACCACCATAGCCACGAATACTGATGCCATTCATAATACATTGAATGGTCGCACCTTTTTCCTTTTGTTGTACTTGCCCATTCTGTGTTGTCATATGCTCATACAGCTCTACAAGCACATGTGTCGAGCCATCAAAGGTCTCGAGAGGCTGGAGTGTACCCTCATGCTGCTCGCGATATTGCGCCTGCACTGCATCCGCTGCCTTGAGCAGCTCACGCATCCGTGGCGAATCTGTAGCATCAGCTATGTCTGCCACATCGTCAAGCGTCAAGTCGCTATATGTCACATATCGTTGCAGGTCTGGGTCTTCACGTAGCAACGGTGCACCCTCAAGCTGCTGATCAATAAATATGCCAAAATCAGCCACCGCCTTCTCATACTCAGTCCGACCCAGCATAGCTTCGAGGGTAGCAACGCCACTGCTGCCTGCTCCGTGTCCTGCTTCGTACATGCTACAAATCCTTCTTCGTTTATGGTGTGGTATATTATATTACGATACATTTTAGGCCGATATTTGTCAATCGTGACACCATGAATCTTAAAAACCTCCCCAATAGATGAGGAGGTCTATTTCTCGCGGCGGGCGCTTATTTGCGCAGGCCGAGGGTTTCGAGCGTTGCTTTGTAAGCATCAAAGTTCGTCCGCTCAAGGTAGCGGAGCAGCCGCTTACGCCGGCCGACCATTTGCTTGAGGCCACGACGAGCCATGTTGTCGTGCTTGTTGGACTTAAGGTGTTCGGTCACCTCTTTGATACGAGCCGTCAAGATAGACACCTGCGCCTGTGGGCTGCCGACGTCATTCTTGCTGACCTGAGTCAAAGCAATCGCTTTCGCTTTGTTATCCTTAGTAATCATACTGGTGTATTGTAGCAGGAGGGCGGCGCGGTGTCAATGTAGACGCTAGCGACAGAGTACATCATGGGCGCTAGTGATATCGGAAAGTCCCTCGTCTGCACCCTCCTGCACAAAGCCAAGACGTATTATTTCTTTTATGAATCGTCTCTCGTCATCATTGTTTGTCAAGCAACGCGCAAGATTATATGTATCATAGAACGCTGTCTTGATAGCAGGATATGCTTCGGCCAATGCGCTGAGTTCTCCTTTTGCGATATCTGTCATTGTGTAATGCTTTTCGTACAACTTAGCATACAAGCCGCGGACAAGGCCAACCTCAGGCAATACCGCCTCGGCACGAATCAGCGCTGGCGTCGCACTATGGTAGAGATTGACAAAATCAACACCATCCTTAGACTCAAGTAGTGTCGCATCAACCTTTGGAACACGGAGGCGGGCACGGAGATTGTTTGGGTCTCTTGTGTCGTGTGGATCATGGTCAAGAAAGGTATTCCAGAAATCTTCCTCATCCTCATATGGCGAAGTGCGGTCCATTACGCTATCTACCTCTGGCCATCCCCAATGCCTGTTTACCTCGTCTATAGCAGCTATGTCTGCACCTTTGCGCTGTTTTGCTTCTGCAAGCATGAGTGGCTGCACTCTGCCAGCAAGCGGCTCATAGCCTTTTATGCGCTCATCAATTGTCGCAGCAATTTCTTCTAACTCCTGCGTCAATCGCTCATACTCATCTGGCTGCCGCTCAGGTGCTTTACCACCAATAATTGTTATTTTACTAAGAAGAAGTTTACCATGATCTATCATATATCAAGTATGGCAGTAGTAGGACAATGAGTCAAATCGAGGGGTTTGTTACCACCCCACCCGCACGCCATACCGTGCCACCTGCCCCGGCACTAGCACTGTGGCATGAGCTGGGTTATCGGCGAAGGAATTACCGCTGTGTGTTGGCTCAACACAGAGGTACGGGCCTAACTCATCCGTCCAAATCGCCCAGCGAGGTAATCCCTCACTTTGCAGCGTAATGGTGCGCCGGCCCGTGGCGAGCTGGCGCGTGGGCCCATCAACGAAGATCGTATCGGCGAGTGGCGTAAGGTCGGTGAGCGACTGGCCATCCAGCACGAGCGCGCCATCATATGCAAAATACGGGTGAAAGGCCGGCGCCACAAGGAGCTCCTCCTCACCAACATTCGCCAGTGTGAGCTGCATTGCAAGCTGGTGCTCCGCCACTGTATACACCAAGCGAGACTCCAGCCCAGCATAAGCATCACTCCCCTGCAGCACGAGCTCCACCCGGTCACTCGCCTGCTCCACCACCTGCCACTGGCTGGTGCGGCCAAAGCCATGCTGCGCCAAGCCACTCGCTCC
>CALHWA010000026.1 GCA_938036845.1 uncultured Candidatus Saccharibacteria bacterium
CCCACCTTCACCTCTAATTGCTGGAGAGGATGACTACCCTGTCGGTAGTATACCGTCGCCGATTGTCCGCTAGAGCTTACGGCGACGGAGACACTTGGCTTAGAGTCGGTGCAGCGATGAGTGTCGTCATTGTTGGTGGCGTCATAGCCATCTTGGGCTGAGACAGTCTCTTTGCCTGACGAGTCTTTCGACCGAGTAACAGGGATATCCACACGAGCTGACTCTGGTGTGCAGTTTGTGGCCTTTTTCTTAGACACCCGGTCGAATGACATTGTGTTGCTGCTGCGGTTAGAGTTTTTGTTGTAATACGATGGATAGATCTCGTTGTTGATTCGCTGGATACCGCTTGGTGCAGAGAACCAGTCGCTGTATGATGCTTTGTGTTGACTGACGTAATATTGCGTGGCATCGGCCATAGTGTAGTCGAGCAGCATAGCGGGGATGAGCGAGTTACCGTTGCGGAGCGGTGACGTATCAGAGTTGCCCAGCCAAACCGCCATCGATAATGCTGGTGTATAGCCGACTGTCCAAATATCCTTTGCTACCACCTTGCCATTAATCTCGGAGTTTGATGTACCGGTCTTGACAGCAGTCTTTGCCTTGAGGCGGTTCATTTGTGGCATGTAGTCTTGCCCACCACCGAGGTTGGCCCGTGCACTGGAGTCACCGAGGATATCGTTGACGATGTAGGCAGCTTGCTGATCGATTACCTGCTTCGTAGAGGCTGTGTACTGCTTAAGGACTTGGCCAGTACTGTTGGTTACTTTGAGAACGGTTGATTGCGGGGTATAGGTGCCCATCCGCGCCAAAGACGCAATAGCGTTGACGTGATCGACGAGGCGCGTACCACAGCTCCCGATGGCGCTTGATAGGCCAGCTTGGGCATCTGCGCCTTGGGTGCAGTAAGCACTGTCGCCCATCTCGCGAATGGTCTGCCAGGTGCTGCCGCGCCTATTGCGCTCATTTTCTTGCATAGCCTTAATGGCGGGGATGTTACGCGAGCGAGCGAGGGCTTGGCGGAGATTAATGTTGTTTTGGAACTTGCCATCGGCGTTTTGCGGCGTCCAGCTGCCAAAGCTGATCTTTGAGTCGGAGAGGACAGAGCCACTCCCGTAGTTGGTTCTACCATTACCCTTGTTTTGAAAGAGTTGAGCATAGACCAGTGGCTTGATGGATGAACCAGGCTGGATAAAGGCAGTAGCGGCATTGTTTTGACCAAAGACGGCATAGTTAAAGTCTCGACTCCCAACCAGCGCTACCACTTGACCTGTTTTATTATCCTCGATAGCAGCTGCACCATTAGTAAAGCCGGCATAGGTCGCACAGTTAGTATTACCACAGTGAGAGTTAGTAAGCTTGCCATTAAACATACTTTGCATACGAGTCTCAAGCTTACCTTGAAGCGTTGAATCAAGTGTAGTTGTAACGGTGAGGCCGCCTTTGCCGACGGTCGATTTGCCCAATTCTTTTTCGAGCTGGTCGCGCACCATCAGGACGAAGTGCGGCGCTTTTATGTCGGCATATTGCTCAGCCTTTGGTTTTACAGTGTCAAGAATGGGAACTTGCTTTGCTTCGTTAGCCTGCTCTTTGGTAATGTAATTCATCTCAACCATACTATCAAGCACCTTGTGCTGGCGTGCAATGAGGGCACTATTACCTGGTACGTAATATGGGTCGTAGAGCCCAGGGCTGTTAGGGATGCCGGCGAGCAGCGCCGCTTCGGCTAGGGTGAGATCCTTGGCTGATTTCTGGAAGTAGGTGCGTGCGGCCGATTCAACACCATTACGACGGCCACCATATGATGCTTCGTTGAGGTAGAGATTGAGGATTTGATCTTTGTTGTACATACGCTCGACCTCAATCGAGAGAATCACCTCCTTGATCTTGCGTGGTATACCATCGAGGCCGCGTTTTTCGATCTCACTTTTCTCAAAGAAGGCTTGCTTAACGAGCTGTTGTGTCAGTGTTGAGCCACCCTGTACGGCATTACCCTGCGAGTTGCTCAGGAACGCGCGAGAAATACCAGCTAGGCTAATACCATGGTGATTATAAAAGTCGCGATCTTCTACGGCAATTGTCGCTTTCTTCACATAATCACTGATCTGGTTGCCGTCGACCACCAGTTTGTAGTCGCCACTACCTTTATCCTCCCAGAGGAGCTGGCCACTGCGGTCGAGATATTTTGTAACAGTGGTCTGGACGCGCTTGTCTATCTCACCAGGGCGAATTGCATCGAGGTCTTTGCGGTAGTAGGTGAAGAGCCCAGCAATGATGAGGGCGAGCACGAGGAAAAACCCACCAACTACCTTGAGGATGGCATAAGCCCCACGCTTGCTAAATAAAAATTGTGCCACTCGGCGTGGATGCATCCGATAGAGTAGCCGCTTGAGAGGTTGCTTGGGTAGGCTTGCCAAGTACTCCGCTCTGCGGCGGGCTTCGGCGTCTTTTTTGGTGCGGCGCTTGGCTGCAAGATTGGAGTAGACGCTAACTCGATGTGATAAATTATTTTTGACCACGATCTCTTATTCCTCTAACACACGATATTCCTCTGCATTATAGCATTATGTAGGTGGGTAGGGCTAGTCTTTCCCGCCGCGTGGCTCCTATTTCGTGCTAAAATAAATAGCAATACATGAGCATAAGAAAGAGCAAGAGTGGAGGATATATGACCTTAGCAGAAGAACTAACCTGGCGCGGATTCATTAACCAAACGACGTTTGCTGATATCAATGACATCAATGAACCACGCACTTTCTACATCGGCGTTGACCCGAGTGCACCGAGCATGACGATTGGCAACTTGGCCGTTATGATGCTGTGCCGGCACTTCATCGACCATGGACACACACCACTGTTGCTTGTGGGAGGTGCAACCGGCATGATTGGTGACCCAGATGGCAAAAAGCAAGAGCGTGATCTCCGCGATGCCGAGACGGTAGCACGTAGTGTTGAGGGGTTGACGGCGCAATTTCGACAGATATTTCGCGGCCAGGATTTTGCGGTAGTCAATAACGCCGATTGGTTTGCTCACGTTAATTATGTCGATTTTTTACACCAGATCGGTAAGCACGTCAGTATGACGCAGCTGCTCGACCGCGATTTTGTGCAGCAACGGATCGGTGAAGGCGGGGCAGGCATTAGCTATGGTGAATTTAGTTATGCATTGATTCAAGGTTACGACTTCTTGCACCTGTACCGCGAGAAGGGTGCGACGCTGCAATTGGCTGGTGCCGACCAGTGGGGCAATAGTGTGACAGGCGTGTCGCTCATTCGCAAACTCGAGGGTGGCGAAGCTCATGTCTTGACAGCACCGCTGGTGATTAATAAGCAAACAGGAGTGAAATTTGGCAAGTCGGAGGGTGGTGCAGTCTGGCTTGACCCAGCACTGACGAGTCCATACAAATTTTACCAATTTTGGCTCAACTGCGATGACGAAACGAGCGAAGACTTGATCAAGATCTACACGTTACTTGATCAAGCAACTATCGAAGCATTGATCGACACCCACCGCGCTAACCCTGGCATGCGCACCCTACAAAAGGCTCTCGCACGAAAAGTAACCGATATCGTCCACGGCCACGAACGTCGCGAGAGTGTGGAGCGGGTGACGAGCGTACTCTTTGGCAATAACGACCTATCGACGCTGCGCGAGGAAGATCTTGACGCGCTGGCTGACGAGATCCCAACCGTCTCACCTCAATCAGTAGTAACCGCTCTGGTGGAGGCTGAGGTCTGCGCTAGCAATGGCGAAGCACGCCGCCTCATCAAAAACAATGCCATTAGCCTTGACGGTGCAAAAATCACCAGTGATCGACCAGCGACCAGCCCAAGCTTGATCAAAAAAGGCAAGAATAGCTTCGTGCTTGTGCGATAGACGGGTGTTCTCGATGGCTACGCTCAGCAGAATGGTAGCAACCGATCATTCGATTATGTATTTGCCATATTTTATGGTATGATAATGGCACATTAATTAGCTACAAGAGGAGAATTTGTCATGAAAAAATTGATTGCATTTGACCTAGACGATACGTTGGCAGTAACGAAGTCGCCCGTGAGCGACCGGATGGCGGCTCTGCTGGGGCGCTTACTGGAGAAGTATGATGTATGTGTCATCACTGGCGGGGACTTCAAGCAGATCCAAAAGCAGGTGACTAGTCGCCTTGATGTGTCTCCCGAGCTGCTGGCCAAGTTTCATGCTATGCCGACGTGTGGCACGCGCTATTATCGTTTCGACCCACAGGCAGGCGAGTGGCAGTTGCAGTATGCTGAGGATCTGACGGATGAGCAAAAGGCGCAAATCGTGAGTGTGCTTGAGTCGACTGCACGGGAGATGGGGATCTGGTGTGAGCACCCAGCAGGTGAGATTATCGAGGATCGTCAGAGTCAGATCACTATATCTGCCTTGGGTCAGCAGGCCACTCCGGAGGAAAAATATGCATGGGCAGAGAAATACAAGGATATCCGGCCAATTTACCGCGACAAAGTAGCGGCACAGTTGCCTGGCCTCGAAGTGCGTATTGGCGGCACTACCAGCACCGACATTACCCGTCCTGGCATCGACAAAGCCTATGGAATGAAGAAGCTGCTTGAGGCTAATGGCTTAGAAAAAAGCGAAGTCCTCTTCTTTGGCGATAAGATCGAAGAAGGCGGAAACGACTATCCAGTCCGCGCGATGGGTATCGACAGCATTGCCGTCAATGGCTGGGAAACAACCGCCTATGCTCTAGATGGGGTCTTGGGCGTAACGGAGTAAAAACCTTTACTTTCATACACTGACCAAAAGAGCGAAAACTTGCGGTATATAAAAATACTCACCTAGTAGGGTGAGTATTTTTGTAGTGAGTGCTGAATAAACTAAAGCTGCTCTCTACTAAGCTTTTTATAACAAAACCGCGCAAGCTCTGGCGCAATGGTGTCGTATGTCTTGCCGGCGAGCAGACCTCCAGCTTCGGAGAGTTCTACAACTCGTTTAGCTCATACACAAAATCGCCAGTATTCATAGAAAAGCAAAATACTTCATAGCTAGATGGCTTTTGTGAAGAACGTGAGGTAAGGTCGTAAAAAAGTTGCTCAAACGTGGTGGGTAATGCTCTAGGTGGCGTCCATCGACGCATTGCGCATTTACTCTGGGCAGTAGTGGCAGCGACAGCGATGCGACGCACCCGATCCGGCAACTTTTCATTTAGTGCCGGAATGCTGGTGTGCAAATTATCGAATAAACTCCAGTTGTTATCGCAATTATTGCGGCATATAGCGAAGGGCTGCTTTGTGGTGATAAGCTGATGAACTTGCTCAGTTAAATGTCCAACTACTATGCCGTATCGCCCGTCTTTTGCGAGTACTTCGCCGGAGGTTTCGTCCCCTGTTGCGTTCGAGACGACATGAGGTGCAATGCGTTGTGAGAAAAGGTCGCTTGCTGTAGTTGGCTGTGTTTGCAACGAGCGATGCAACCATAAAAAAGCAACTATGAAAACCAGTAATAACACCATAATGATAATGACAATAATGAAATGCTTAGACTTGGTGGTGTGTGAACTAGCTGTCATATCTTAATACAAGTATACCACCTTGTCGCA
>CALHWA010000027.1 GCA_938036845.1 uncultured Candidatus Saccharibacteria bacterium
TGACCAAACAGGGGTCATAAATCCCCAGATTCTTCATCAACATCCAATCATAGCAGCGATAACCACTCTTACTTGGTAGAGCATCATACACCGCATGAAGTTACTGAGCTACCATCAATCCCACGGCGCACTATACTAGGTGCACTAGGTGTTAGCTTGGCTGCTACACTCGTTGGACGTCGCTACCTAGGCAGAAAGGAAAGCCCAAGCACACAAGCTGAGCATCAACCCACCCCCGAAGAGCAAGCTGCCCAGCTAGTCGATGCGTATAGCGGTTACCTCAGCCAGCGCAAAGCCTACGAGGCAGGCGAGGTTACTCGGGAGCCCCAGCCACCGGTTGAGCTAAGCAATATTACTACACGGCCGGTTGAGGCTGGCGACAGCATCGGCACTGTGGTAGACCGGCACATCGCTGCACTTACCGAAGCAGATGCATTCCATACTAAGCCCGAGCAAGATGGCGTGACTAATGCTGCATCGGCCCGCGTTGCGGAGCTCTGCCTGACCAATGGCGACACCCACGACGAGCCACAGCCTGGAGACGTCGTGACACTCGCGCAATACCAGGGTTTTGTTGTGCCGCTGGCAATCAACTCGCACGAGCCAAGCTCCGGCGTGCCACAGCACACTCTCGAGCCATAACTATTCGCACGCTACAGCAGACCAGCCAGCCAACCTGGCTGGTTTTGCTATAAGCAAGGTGGGCTCGCTCTTTAGCATCATAAGTGGTATAATAGCGCATGCGATGCAAATGGAGCAGGTACAAGCACTGATTTTTACGATTCGCCAGGCGGATGCCACGCGGCTAGATGACCTTGCGTACGCCGAAAAGACGGTGCACACACTTGCCGAGCTGGCTGGCCTGCACGCGCTCGAGTCTGTCTCACATCAGTTCTCACCGCAAGGCGTGAGTGTGTCGTTGCTGCTTGCTGAGTCGCACGCCACCATCCACACCTGGCCCGAGAGCCACGGAGCATACCTCAGTATTGCCACGTGCCGACCACTGAGAGAGGATACAATTGAGACTCTCCGCCAAGCCATTGCAGACGCATTTTATACCAACACTATAACGATCGAAAGCGCTATCTTATGACCAAACGCACCAAAGCTCGCCTCAAAATCAACGATGTGCTGCGCGGCAAACGAACCAACTTCCGCGCGGTGGGTTGCTTGTTGTTTAAAGAAGACAACCCCGAGACCAAGCAAGCCTCCTACTGGGAAGAATGGGAGCTGACGGGCCTCGAAAATTACGATAGCTGGGTGGAGTACGACCACGATAGCAAGGTTGTGTCGCTCTATGAGCCGGTGCGGTTTGCCCAGCGGCTTGAGCCAGAGACGCTCGCGGCTGGCAATGAGTTTACCATCACGCTGGAGGACGGCACAGCGCAAACCATTACCGTTGCCGAGGCCGGCGAAGGCACCATTATGGCTATCCGCGGCAAGAACGCCTACCAGGTCTTTGAGGGTGAGCCAATGGCCTATGCCAGCCTGCACTACACCGACGCCGAGACCGGCGCTACCACCACCTACACGGTCGAAAAATACAACCGGCGCGAGTACGACGTTTACCGCAAAACACCCCTGTCCGACGCGCAGCAAAAGGAACTATTTGGCCGGCTTATTCGCCCACGCAACTGGCCGCTATTTTGGCGCTGGGTGATGATCATCAGCTTTGTTGGGGCGCTGCTCTTTGCCATTTACGACGAGTTCTTTGGCCACGATGATTCGCACGGCACCGGCACCTACCACGGGCGCAGCGTCTATGGCGGCGGCAGTGGCGGCGTAGGCAAATAACCTAGGCGCGAAAGGTAGACGAAAGACACTATGGCACACACTCGCGTCACGCCACCGGGCACCAAGCGCATCACCAGCAAGGAAAATATCGCACTGTTTGCGGCGGCACTTTTGGTGGCAATTGGCGGGCTTATCTACGAGCTCATCCTGGGCACGGCTGCCTCGTACCTGGTGGGTGATTCAATCCTGAGCTTTAGCCTGGCAACTGGTATTACCCTCTTCGGCATGGGGGTGGGGTCACTGCTGGTGCGGCATATTCGCTGGCACCCGGCCACCAGTTTTGCCGTTAATGAAATCCTGCTGGGGCTGGTGGGTGGTAATTCGGTGCTGCTGCTCTACAGCGCCTTTAGCTTGAGCAAGCTGCACTGGCCAGTATTTGCGCTGATTAGCCTGGTGATTGGTGTGCTAATCGGCCTGGAAATTCCGCTACTCGTCAAGATGTTTACACGATACGGCCGGCCGTCTTCGGTGGAGCTGCTCAGCAAAGTGCTGGCGATCGACTACTTTGGCGCGCTGGTGGCCTCGCTGATCTTCCCGCTCTTCCTATTACCCAGCCTCGGCCTAATGCGCAGCACCTACTTGATCGCCACGCTTAACATCGCCGTGGCAGTGCTGATTCTACTGCAGCTGAGGACTTCGCGCAAACTCCTAACTGCCAGCGTGGTCGCAACCATTCTGCTGCTGGGGCTGTTCTTTGGCGCCAGCTGGCTGGAGCACCGCATTGATACCAAGGCCTATAAAGACCCAGTCATTCTCTACCAGCAGTCGGCTTACCAAAAGATTGTCCTCACAAAGTACAAGCAGGATTTACGCCTGTATCTGAATAACAATCTCCAGTTCTCTAGCCTGGATGAAGCCCGCTACCACGAAACGCTGGCTGGTGCGGCTATGACGGCAGTAGAGCGACCCAAAAACGTGTTGATTATGGGCGGTGGCGACGGACTGCTCGCGCGCGAGATCCTTAAGTACCCGAGCGTAGAGCACATCACCCTAGTGGATATCGACCCAGCTATGACGCAGCTGGCGCGCACCAATCCCCTGCTGACTGAGCAGAACAAGCGCTCGCTTGCTAGCCCCAAAGTGCGCGTCGTCAATGAGGACGCTTTTTTATTTGCCTTCAATACACACCAGGCGTATGATGCCATTCTAATCGACCTCGTCGACCCGTCTAACGACCGCCTAGCCAAGCTCTACTCGCAGCAATTCTACCGCCAGGCTGAGCGTATTCTCAGCCCCACTGGTGTGATGATCACCCAAGCAACATCGTCGTACTTTTCGCCAAACGCCTTCGCAACGGTAGCCAGTACCATCACATCTGCCCAGCCCCAGCGGCATATCACGCCTTTTAGTATTAATGTGCCTTCCTTTGGTGAGTGGGGCTTTGTGCTGTCGACAAAGGATAAAGCCAGCCTGCTGAGCCAGCCGCTACCGCCTGGGCTCAGCTACACCGATACCAAGCTGCTCGACTACACCCTGCGCCAGCGCCCCGCTAGCCTACCCCCAGCCGGCATCTCTACCCTGCTGACACCGCGAATCATCGACGTCTATAATCGTGATATGGGACAGTGGCGGTATCAATAAAGCTCTGTGTAGAGCCTAGCCTCTTCCTGATATCAATCTATAATCACAATCCATCATGTGCAGGTATATAGTCTAGCCAAAACTAACCCGTCAGAGCTGCCACATTCCTTGTTTTACCCATCAATACCTACCAACTCTTCTATACTATTGGGATATTTTGCGTATGTTTGCTCTGCAGACTGGTATATCGTATTATATATCTATGTATAACACGCCACCACGCGAACAAGCCCGCCATTATGACATCCAGTGGTACCGCCAAACCGGTGTGTTTTACCCTGAGCAACTATCATCAGAAACACCAACTGTTGGTGTTTCTGCCAATACTTGGCGCGAGTACATGGATCTGATACGCAAAGCAGCTGCCGATCACCCTACCGATCACCCTGCCGATCACCCCGCCCATCGCTTCATCAGCCCCGAACTCATGACGACGGCAGGCATGGAGCTGGCTGAAATCCCAATCCCAGGCCAACGTGATGTGGTAGATGCCCGACTCGACGAGCTGGAGAAGCTTTCTACCTCTATGCCCACAGCGGAGCTAGTGGTAGGCACACCAGAGTACCACCCAGATAGAATTTACAACTCACTTGTTATTATCCAAAATGGTATACGCCGCGTACTTGAGCGCAAACGCACGATTTTTAGCTCAGCCGAGCGGGGGACATTCACCGCAAGCAACACATTGCAGCAACGGTATACTCGCACATTATCTGCTGTGTGTGCCGATCTAGTGGGTTATGGCATGCAATACCCCCAATACCCCAAACTTCCCCAAGACACTCGTGCCATCCACGCCAGTTGCTGCTGGGCGACACCGCTCGAGGAGGGAGCTCACTACGCCGCAGCGCCAGATAAAAAACGCTACACCGGCGCCATGACGCACACGCTTGGTCGTCTCTTCGCACGCTATCCACAGCTACAGCAGGTCATAGTCGTCGATCGCACTCCACCCAGCACAGCCATCCCACCGCTCAACTGCGTGGCGCGGCGGAATACGCATAATGGTATAATAGAGTCATGACACGATACGAAGGAACCAAACTCGTCGACTTTACACCTATAGCCAAAGTCGACACATTGCAAATCATCGACATCATCCCCGGCACTGGTGCCGAGGTACCAGCTGGCGCAACCATCACCGCACACTATACTGGTGCACTGTGTAAAAATGGCATCATCTTCCAGAGCAGCCACGACTTTGGCCAGCCCGTCACCTTCGGCCTCGACCAAGTCATCCGCGGCTGGACAGAGGGCGTGCCTGGCATGAAGGTTGGTGGCATGCGCCGACTCATCATCCCAAGCGGCATGGCCTACGGCTCCGTCCGCGCTGCCGCTAACATTCCGCCTAATAGCGATCTTGTGTTTGACATTGAGTTGATGGACATTAAATAACAAAAGGTCAGCGCGCAACAAGAAGCTCTTACTAGGTGAGCTTCTTGTTTTCTTTGTAGATTTGCCTAAGGCGTTCGTCACCACCTAGTCACTTATGATACTAAGTAAATAGCCACCCTTTCCAGGTGGCTATTTGCAATGCAGCTGCAACTATAGCATTATGCTACTTCTTGTCGCTGCTTTTGTCGTCGACAACTTCGCCTTCGACGGGCTCGTCTTTGCCAGGCTTCTTGTCGGTAGCTTTCGCCTTGGCGTCAGCCTCTTCTTCGGCTTTTTTGTCCTCAGCTTGCTGCTGATAGAGCTTAGCCCCGATAGACATTGTCACGTCGCCCAGCGCCTTGGTGGCAGCCTCAAGCTCGTCTTTGTCCTCTGCGTTCTTGTGCTTCTCAGCTTCAGCAATGGCATCTTCCAGCGTCTTCTTGTCGTCGCTCGAGATCTTGTCCTTAAACTCATCGGGCATTTTCTTTGCCTGGTAGATGGCATTCTCGAGGTGGTTCTTGGCGTCGATTACTTCACGCTTTTTCTTGTCTTCGTCGGCGTGGAGCTCAGCTTCCTTCTGCGCCTTCTCAATATCTTCCTTACTCATGTTACCAGAGTTTTGGATGGTGATCGACTGCTCTTTGCCTGTGCCTTTGTCCTTAGCAGTAACACTGAGAATACCATTGGCGTCAATGTTGAAGGTCACTTCAATCTGCGGCACACCGCGCGGTGCTGGTGCAATGCCATCTAGCACGAAGCGGCCCAGGCTCTTGTTGTCGTTGGCAAACTCGCGCTCACCCTGCAAGACGTGGATCTCCACCTGTGGCTGGTTGTCTGCTGCAGTTGAGAATACTTCGCTCTTGCTGGTTGGCACAGTGGTGTTGCGCTCAATTAGCTTAGTCGACACGCCGCCCATTGTCTCAATGCCGAGGCTTAGCGGTGTTACATCCAGCAGCAGCACACTCTTAACATCACCAGCCAGCACACCGCCCTGGATGGCCGCACCAACGGCCACTACTTCGTCTGGGTTAACGCCCTGCATTGGGTCTTTGCCAAACAGCTTCTTCACCCGCTCAACCACTGCTGGCATGCGGGTCATACCACCAACCATGACGATGTTGCTGATATCAGACTTGCTCAGCTTGGCGTCTTTAAGAGCCTTCTCAACTGGCCCATCGAGGCGGTCGAGTAGATCCTTCACCAAGTCCTCAAGCTTAGCGCGCGTCAGGCTCATCTCAAAGTGCTTTGGCCCATCAGCATCAGCGGTGATGAATGGAATATTGACATCATACTCAGTAACAGTCGAGAGCTCCTTCTTTGCCTTCTCGGCTTCGTCCTTGAGGCGCTGCATGGCGGCGTTATCTTTGCGCAGATCAATACCTTCTTTGGCCTTGAAGTCGTCGAGGAAGTAGTTGACGATGGCGTTGTCGAAGTCCTCACCACCAAGGTGGGTATCGCCATTGGTCGACTTCACTTGGAAGAAGTCATCAGCGATCTCCAGTACCGACACATCAAAGGTACCACCACCAAGGTCAAAGACAACGATATTCTCTTCTTTGCCCTTATCGAGACCATAGGCGAGAGCAGCCGCCGTTGGCTCATTGATGATACGCTCGACTTCTAGCCCAGCAATCTTACCCGCATCCTTGGTGGCTTGGCGCTGTGAGTCATCAAAGTAGGCTGGCACGGTAATAACCGCTTTCGTCACCTTTTCGCCCAAGAAGGCTTCGGCATCAGCCTTGATCTTGCTCAGAATCATGGCGCTTACTTCTTCTGGTGTATATTCTTTATCGCCCAGCTTGACGGCAACGGCATTACCCTTTTTGACGATCTCGTATGGCATAATGTCGAGATCTTTCTGGACTTCTTTGTCGGTGAATTTGCGGCCAATCAAGCGCTTAACGCCATAGATCGTGTTCTTAGGGTTGGTCACGCGCTGGCGCTGCGCCACCTGCCCCACAAGGCGCTCACCTTTTTTGTTTATTGCCACCACTGATGGTGTCGTGCGGTTGCCCTCAGCATTAGTGATAACTTCTGGCTTGCCCGCGATTAAGTACGCAAAGGCACTGTTGGTTGTACCGAGGTCGATGCCGATAGTTTTACCCATATGTTTCCTCCTGTGCGCCTGCCCTGCTGGCAGCAACGCAACGTTGTTAGTTTATTGTTTCGGTTATTAACATCTTGTTTATTCTAGCACTCTTTAGCAGCGAGTGCCAATAGGTTTAGTATAGCGAGCTAGCACTCGGCTGTCAAGAGTGCTAATAGATTTTGCTCACCACTGATAGATCTCATCACCCGCAGTAATTGCCGCTGCGAGCGTCTCAGCCCGCCGGAGACGCCAATACGCCATCACTGCATAGATAAGAACCGCTACACCACCGGTCAGCACCGCATAGCCCACGCCGCGCACAACCCGCGTGTCACTCCCTTGGATAAATACCACATAAAGCGAAACTGCACCCACCAGTGGTGCTGCCGCTGCTGCAACCACCGCCCAGCGTGCCCGCACTACACGCTTACTAGCAAATGTTCGGGTATGCTGGCGTCGCGCCCAGACTGCAGCGACTGCCGCCACGAATCCAGCACCAATCACCATAAACAAGTAGAGGCGATTCGTCGCTTGGTTGGCATCGTCTACTGTTGTATTAAGCACACCAACGGCTGAGTCATACTGACTCACCGCTGTTTCTACATCTGTCAAATAGACTGCTGCAGCCTGCGTATCTTTGCTAGCAAAGGTTTGCGGAGCACGCCCAAGAAGCGTCTTGACGGCTGAGGCTTTTTCCTTCACAGCTGCCGCATGACGGCTATACTCATCGCCAAGCTGCGCCGAAAATGAGTGCCCTGCTACTACCGCAAAGGCTGCTGCGGCCTGCTTGGCTCGTTCATCAATAGAGTCCTTCTTGGGCTGAGTGGCATAAAGCTCACGTGTAAAGGCTTGATAGGCTGTGCTCGCTCGCTTAACCGCTGTAATGTCGGCTTGGTTGGCCAGTGGCGTTGCATGAGCCTGAGCACTGCCAACACTAAGTGCTGCTAATATGATGAGTGTTCCTGCAAGCAGCCAACGCCTCATCCCACTCACTCCTACGGCTGCCGGCTGACCCGCACCATAGCATGGCGCAGGACGTGGCCATCGAGCTTGTAGCCGCGCTGCAGCTCTTCGCTAATAATTTCTTTGTCACCACCTTCATCATCCATCGAAACGGCTTCGTGGAGGTCTGGATCAAACTCCGTCGTGCCAAGCTCAACCACGATCGGCTCAAGCTTGAATTCTACCATCAAGCTATCGAGCTTCTTCGACATTGCCACCACCCCACTCGCCCAGGTGTCATTCTGGAGCTTCTTAGGGACGTTGGCGGTGGCTCGCTCGATTGTATCAATCACGGGTAGGAGCTTGCGAATTGCCTGCTGAGTGCCCGCTGCCTTAGCCTGGGCCTTCTCTACATCAACGCGTTTGCGATAATTCTCAAAGTCTGCTCTGGTGCGCTGCAAATCCTGCGTCAGCTCGCCAATCTGCTGCTCGAGCTCGGCCGTATCTGGCGCTTTCTTGTGTTTTGTCATCGATATCATTCCTCCTGCCTAGTGGTGTTGCCTGTGGTACTGAGCAGGCTGCTCAGCTGTCTTATTCTCCATAGTATAACACGATTGCAATGCAAATAACAGTGGTCGTGCCATCATAATATCTCCTCCAGCATCACCCCGGTGCGCTTGACGAGCTCGATGGTACGGCGATAGTGCTGGCGCATCGGGCCAATCACACCAATGTAGCTGCGGTCGCTATAGGGCGAGCGAAATTTACTAATGATGAGCGTTGCGTCGCTGCTCTTGCCGATGGGGTTCTCACTACCAATATAGACATTGAGTGGCTCGTTGGGCCGAGCTTCGCGCAGCCACGGCTCAATATTGTCAATCAAATGTGCGACCGATTGGACGTGCTTGCCCTCGAGAAATTCTGGCTGGCTAAAGAGCCGACTAATGCCATTCATATAGAGCTCGCTGCCAATGGTAGCAAAGCCCAGGTTGCCCGTGAGCTCGACGAGGCTATCCACCGCACTGCGAATGGCTCGGTCGGCTGCATCGAGATGTGAGTTGACGTGCGCTTCGATAGCCTTGGTGCTGCGATCGATCCCACTGGGGAGCTCACTCATCTGGGCGTTGGTGATGCCATTAACATAGAAGCGGTAGCCCTTGCTGGTGGGGATACGCCCAGCACTAGTGTGCGGTGCCTTGACGAAGCCCATCTCCTCGAGCTTAGCCATCTCGCTGCGGATGGTTGCACTAGACACCCCAAATAGCTTCGCCAGCGTCACGCTCCCCACAGGGGCAGCGATCTCAGCGTATTGCTCGATGATGGCAGAAAGAATCGCTTGTTGCCGTTCGGTCATAGCCGCATTATAGCGTAGGTTTGGCACTCTCGTCAATAGAGTGCTAACAAGCTAGTGAAAGATGTGGTCTATTCCTTGCTGCTTGACCTCGTCTTCTAGCGAGACGTATCACAACGATTTATCCCTCCGCTCCTTGGCCGTCAAGATCGCATCGCAGGAGTGACGGTGACATACATGCAGTGATCTTTACCTCTGTTACCTTGCCATTTCTTTCTATTGTTTCGCACATTGAGGCGAGTCCTTCACAATGCGCAATAAGCTGACTCAGTTCATATCTTGTCTGCAGATTCTCCTGTTTGAGCCTGTCCATAGCACGCATAGTATCTCTTCCTTGTTCGGGATCCCCATCTTCTGCAGTACGGTTAAAGTGGCCCTTCAAAAGATAATTATGCTCCCAGGCCACCGCCGCTATCTTGTGGCGCAACTCGGCTGCTCGCGGGCAGCCATAGCACTGCTTGGGGATATAAGAAGCCGCAGATATATCTGGCCCATCTAGCTCATCAATAATGCTATAGAATTTTCGAGATTCATCGCGCGATATCATAGCGTTTATTGTGCCTTTATCTGTGGTTATTTATCATTAATGTGGTGTGTTACTATTTAGGGGCGTCTGCCGTGGGCGGGTCCTGCTCACCTCTGCCAGTACGATCGACTGCCGTTAGTTCGTAACTTATTCCGCTGGTCATAGTACGTGAGCCACATACCTTTACGACTATAGTTTTATCTTCACTCGTACATTCTACAGGCCCAGGGCAATCATCATTTTCTTGCACCGACTGCCGCGAGCAAAGTATATCAAGTATATCACTATAATAATTATATTTTGCCGCTAATTCCTTCCGTATCTTACTTCGAATTTTTTCCATGTGTTCTGAGTTTTTAAGAATCTCACCTATCTCATCTTCAGTTTTTCCATGCGCTTGTAAGTATTCAGTTATATCTTCCTGATTTGCCCGAAACCCCGTGTTAGCGAGCGCCTTGCGAGCTGTTTCTAGAAGCTCGATTGCATCTCTTATCTCTCGGTGCTGCGGACAGTCCCAGCACTGTCTGGGAATTATATCATTATAATCTGGGCCAGCATCAATTTGTCTGGCAATATCATCAAGCTGCTCTTTCACAATATCAGGTAGTGTAGCGATTTTTTGCCCTGTTGTCAATCTGAGTGAGATTTGAGCTGCCAAAGCTTTGTCAGTTCTCACACCTCTCGTTGTTATCACCTTTCCCCAGAATATTAGTAGAGATGAATATTATTCGTGAGTATTCAGCTCTTATCCCTGAGGCTAGGGTTAATTGTTACGATCGATAGTAGCTCTATCAGAAGATGGAGTAACCTATCTCCACTCGCCCGCATCAGAGTAGAAACAGCGCAATAGCACTGATGAGCATAGCCTATAAATCTGCGGCCATTACTTCCCACTGCGTGCTCGTGTGAAGCGCCGGGCAGCGTCGGTGGAGAACATGAGCACGATAATGATGTTGACACCAATGAATAGCAATGTGCCAGCGGCCGACCACGTGACTCTGCCGATGGTCAGCCCAAATGAACTAATTACCGCTGCGAGGCTGGCGATGCTCATCAGCAAAATCCGCGAGCGGTCGCTGCCACGGAAGGTCAGCCCCGCAAGAAAAATCACGATGCCAATCCACGTCGTGGACACAATGGCCGAGATAGTCGCCACGATATGCGTGGTACTCTCAATGCTCTGCAGCGGCAAGCCACTGTCGTGAAAAATCCGCACCACCTCCATGCGTAAGTGGCTAAAGTTGAGAATCTCGAAGAAGGTACTCATCGTGGCCACAGCAATCGCCAGGCCAATCATAATAATCCCAAGGGCGATCTGTGGTGGGCGGCGGCTCAAAAATTGCGACATGAGGGTGGCGTGCTCATCGGGCATGGTCTCGTGCGTCGTTGCATCGAGGATTAGATCGGAGGGTGCGTCTTCGTCTTCGCTTGCCTTGGCACGGACACGGCCAAGCTCGATAACGGGCAGGTCGCCATCGGTAATAATGTTGTCTCCACCCCCATTGCGTGAGTGGTAGCCCGTCGAGAAGTCCTCCAATACCGTCAGCTCAATCGAACGAAGGGCGCGCGTGACTGTCTTGACGACGTAGTCACGCTCAATGTCAGTATTTTCGTCGATCTTGTGCGTCACTTGCAAGGTAAAAATTGATAACCCCACACTCTTGTCGTACGTACCAGCCGCGAGCCAGTCCACCTGATGCCCACCGGGCAACAACCACCCCTGGGGGCAGCGCCAGAAGCGCACATGGTGGCGCTTGCCCGGGTTGCCATCAATCTCCTGCTGGTAGGCAAAGTCCTGCTGCCTGCCAAACAGCACTAGGGGCGAGACTGGTGCATTAGGATAGCTGCGACGGGTTAGTGTGGCGAGGATAATCCGCCACGACGAGCGCACCGTCACGTCATCAGCCAGCGCCCAGCCAGCGGCGGTCATGGCACGGTGGAGCTGAGCTTCGCTGCCGCGAAAGGCGAGATTGACTGGGTCGCCAAGGAGGCCATCTGGAGTGCGTGTTCGGCCAATGAAATAATTGGGCACATAAATACTACTTAAGATACGGTGCAAGCGCGGCAATGCAAAATATGCCGTAATCACCCACACCACAGCAAAAAACCCTACCAGCCACCAGCCACCAGTGTGCCAGCCCTCGCGCCACACCAGCCACACAAACCAAAACGATGCCACCCCCGCAAAAATAAAGAACCCTTGATCGACCAACGCCGTGGGCGACCACACTGGCCGGCGCAGCGCCAGGGATGAGCGCTGCTTATGCTCGGCAGCACCTGGCTCAGCGGCAGTGCGCGTGGCTGGCTTACTCATACATGCTCCGGGTGCTCGCGCAAGAGGCTATCGAGCAAGTCTCGCGCCGCCAAGCGAGCTTCGTCATCCTTGCGATTATACACATCCGGCTTGGAGGCAATCGCCCGCACAATGCGCGCCGTCTCGTCGATATCATCATTGATGACGAAGTGGTAATATGGGACTTCGAGTGCGTGGGTGATCTCGCGAATTGCACTGGTGTAGCGCTTGGGCCACTCACGATCAAACTCCGCCTGCGAGGTATAGCGTACACTGAGGCGGCGGCGCCACTCTTGGAAGTTTGGCGGCAAGAGAAATATCGCGACCACACCTGGGGAGAGCTTTTTATACTCATCAACACCCTGCACATCAATATCCGTCACTGCAATCTTGCCTGCATCGCGAATATCCTGAATCTGTCTGACCCCTGTACCATAGAGCGTTCCATGGACAAACTTCGCCTCTACAAAGGCACGGCTTTGCAATAGCTCTGCGGCAGTTGCTTCATCGATATAATGATAGTCAACTCCCTTTTGCTCCCATACACCTTTGTTCTGGCGAGGCTGACGGGTGGTGTACGAGACGATATCGGCAAACTCGGTGCTCGTGAGCAACCGCTGCTTCGTCGTATCCTTGCCCGCCCCAGAGATACCAACAAGCAGCACAATCCTTGTGTCGCATACAAGCTGGCGTACTGCCTCGGTCGGCTGATACTGTTCGATAAGTGATTGAAGATTCGTCATAGTCATATCATATTTATGATAGCACATCGTAGAGAGTGGTTTCTCACCCGTGGCGTAAGAAGCTAGCTATTATTCTTGATATTGTCTAGATCTATCTGAAAGTAGTCTTCCAGGAACTCTTGGGAGTACTGATCGATATCTGTCATATGTCCTCCGGTACGCACACAATCAGGCATCCCCATATAATCTGGCTTCGTTGCAGCGTGATATTGCCTGTGCGCAATAATCAATGCTGGTTGGAGCTGCTGCTCAGGTCGAAACTCATGATGAATCGTTACTGCAATCTCCTCTTCTCTACCGCGCGTTTGGTATGTCCACCGGCCACGGGCAATTGACTGTGCCGTGCGTCGTGCATCCGCATAGTGACGAGTAAAATGCACTGGCATGCCATCAAGAGTAAGCATATCGTTGCCATTGCTCAGTTCTAGCGCAAGCCGCGCTAAGCTCACTGCTCGCCAATACCGATAATCGCTCTCTCTCTCTCTGCAGGTGGCACATTGTCATACACGAGTGCTCTGTCTATATCGGCCACCAATCGGTCATAACGTATCTGCACTTGCACACAGCTCCTGTTAGTTGTTAGTCTCGCTTGAGCATTACGGTAAAGGCTTCGCTGGGGATATCGACTTTACCAAAGCGTTTCATGCGTTTCTTGCCGCGAGCTTGCTTGGCGAGGAGTTTCTTCTTGCGGCTCACATCACCACCGTAGAGATAGCCCGTCACATCTTTGCGGTAGGCACCAATATTTTCGCGGGCAATAAACTTTCCACCGATCGCCGCCTGCAGTGCCACCTCAAAGCTCTGGCGCGGCACGACATCCTTGAGCTTCTTCACCACCTCGCGCCCCAGCCGCTGCGACTCTGAGCGGTGGCACATCACACTCAGCGCATCGACCATCTCGCCCGCCACGTAGAAATCCACGCGCACTAAATCCTCCACTTGGTAGCCCCGTAGTTCATAATTAAACGAACCGTAGCCACTGGTGACTGACTTGAGTTGGTCATAAAAATCCGTCAGGAGATTGGCCAGTGGCGCCGCAAAGGAGATGAGGGCACGCTCGTCGATGTAACTGAGGTTCTTTTGCCGACCGCGCTTGCTAACGATGAGCTGGATCACCGCGCCGATGTAATCTTGAGGCACAACGATCTCACCATCAATCCACGGCTCGCGAATCTCCTTGATCTGGGCTGGGTCGGGCAATTCGCTAGCAGACTTGATATCTAGCTCATCGCCATTGGTCAAGCTCACTTGGTAGTCGGTGCTCGGATTGGTGACGATCAGATCTAGATTGTACTCGCGCTCGAGCCGCTCACGAATAATATCCATATGCAGCAGACCCAAAAAACCAATCCGCACGCCATAGCCCAGCACCGGCGAATTCTCTGGCTCGAACTGCAGCGCACTATCGCTCAAGCTCAGGCGCTCAATCGCCTCCTTCAGGTCATTGTAATCTTCGTTGGACACCGGGAAAAACCCCGCATAGACGAAGGGCTTGACCTCTTTGTAGCCAGGGAGGGGTTGGACGGTTATCACTGTCATATTTGATA